>JAGLRO010000222.1 GCA_023136245.1 Candidatus Heimdallarchaeota archaeon | reverse complement strand
ATTTTTATGCGGCATACAGGACATGTTGACTGTAGTCTTAACCAGGTTCGTAGATGCTTGAAGTGGAAAATGTTATCGCAATGAGGACATATTGTCACATCGCTTTCTCTTTCAACTGTTGAACCACAAATCAAGCACTTTGGAATATCCTTCTTACAATTCCAACATTCAGAAATTTCAGCACTCGGTGTAGGATAAGAACAATATGGACATCTCTTAACTTTTCTTGAAAACACTCTTCTAGTTTTGTGTGAGGTTTTGTAAAGATACAATCTAGCAGAGTTGACTCTTTTACCTAGTTCATCTCTCCAATCAAGAAGAGGTTTTATTACAGAAACTAAACAAATTAACGATGCTAGGGCTATTCTCACTTCTCGAATTAAAGCTATTCTCTCTTCTGGTATGAAATATAATGCTAAACCAAAAGCAAATAAGAGGAAATAATTCCTAATGAAGATGAATTTCAATGCTCTCCAAATTGTCTTGAACAATTCGATTGATTCTATGTACAACCATTTGAAGAATCTAGCTAGTATTTGTGGAAACTTCTTTATTCCTCTCCACCAGAATCGTAAAAATGTTAGTATAATCTCTCCAATATTCTTGAGTAATTCATATAGTTCCTTTCGGAAATGATATACAAAATTGAAAAAGATAAGAGTTCCACCAATCCAATAATAAGACGATTTTGCAATATTATTGATTGGAAGTATTTCAGTACGAGCAAGAACCATAATCACTAATCCTGCTAAAATTAGAAGATTCCATGGTGAAAGAACCAATTTCCAATTTATTCTTTCCAGAAAATTCTTGAGAGATTCTTTTAATCTTTTCATCAATTGGATGAATTTAATATTCAAATCGTAGATCTCCATGAAGTATCCGAGAAGAATCAGTACAAGACCTCCTCCCATAGCCATGTATAGAAGATTTGGTCTTCCTATTTCAACTTGAAATGCAGCAATAAGAGCAGGTAGTGCTAGCAAGAAGAATCCAATGTAAGCTGTGATCGCTCCTGTCACAAAGTAATCTATACCTTTCTTTCGCAATCTAATTAGAATGAAACCAAAGAAAACAATTAATCCTCCAGCTACTAATATACCTAAACCTGGGTTTGTTTCAAAATCTAATATATTGAAGACAACAAAAAGAACAATACCCACAAGAGCAACCAAGATACCAATCCATAAAGCAACTATACCTGGATTTTTTTTACTTTCATCAATTACCTTTTTTTCAACAATTTGCTCCTCTTTATTCATTTTTTCCAAGCCTCCATAATCTCTCTAAACAATATTCGAGATTCACCTGTCCTTAGTTTCCCTAGTTGTCGTCTGAAGAGGAATAATGATCCAATCGCTACAACAATCAAAATGCCACCTATCGAAAGATAATATGGATAGCTTTCCAGAACAATTAATCCCCAAAAATCAAATCTTGCTATTAGTGCTATTCCACAAATAAAAGTGAATATCATAAACAATAGTAACATTAATCTGAGGAAGTTTGTGAAAATATAGTGAGCTAAGGTTTTGAGAGTTAACCAAATAGTTTCAAAAACATTCACTATCCACTTACTAAATCGTTTTAGAGCATTGTAGATTCTCCTCCAGACTACTAATCTAGTAAATATCAAACTGAAAGGAATAAGTATTATACCAATAATCGTATAAATTCTTTCGGTATCTATTGGTGCATTTACATAACCATGAAATATAAGATATATACCAGCTGCAACTCCTAATAGCCTGAAGAATTCTTTTAGTATAATCCACCAATGATCTGCAATAAATTTGAATAACCTTACAATTGCATTCTTGATACCAATTAGTATAGCTTTGAAGAACTTATAAATATTGTAAAAGAATTTGTAGAAAATATCGACTGCTATAAATCGAATTGCTTTCCAAATACTTAGATAATGATGACCTAATAAATATATTCCAGAACCTGCAATTATTATGATACTATACCACTCAAGTAAATTCCATTTAATTGAAAAATAAATAATGGATACAATTGCTGCAAAGTCCAAAGAATACAATATAACCTTAAACCAATGTTCTACAAGGAACTTCAAAAGAGTATAGGTTTTTAGTGCAATAAATCTTATTGGTTTATAGAAAAGAATTTTTAATATTTCCCATACGAATAAAGCTAGGTTCTCGAGAAATTCATATAAGGGTTTTAACAAGAATTTTCGCAGAATAAACTGAGTTAACACAATTAATGCAAAACCTAACCAAATGAAATTCTGTTCGTTAAAGTTTGTAAGATTTAAGAAAGATAAACCTCTCCAACCCCAGACTATGAAAAATATACCAGCAGCACATACAATAAGTCGAGCTAATTCTGCAAGTATTCTTTTGTAATGTTCTTTGAAGAAATTCCAAACTACCCATAGAAGATTTTTGAAGAATTCATATATTCTTTTCAGTATATTATAGAAACTCTTCAATATTGTTTTTCTAATAATAATTTCCACAAAAACTATGATGATTATTCCAGCCCAAATAGGGATATAAATTCTCAAAATAAGAAATATAGTAACGCCTGCTATTACCAATCTAGATATCTCAAGAAGTATTGTTTTGTAGTGTGCTTTGAAAAAAATCCAGATTCTTGTTACAATATCTTTAATACTGGTCCATATGAATTTGAAAGCTCTAGAGAAGAAAAGACCTATCTCAATGAAAACTTTCTTGAAGAATTCTAGAACTGCTATTGGGTCAACAATAAATCTAGCAAAAGCTATCACAAATAAACCAATTATAAAAAAGGAAATGTCTATTCCATCCCATCCTACATCATAATAATAGGTTCTAACTAAGCTAATGGTAGCTAAGCACATTCCTAGAAACCGAGTAGTTCCTTTTTTATGTTTGAAAATAAATCTCCAAACTCTTTTTCTGGAAAGGAGTTCAGCGAAGATCATAATGACAATTCCACTTGAAAACTGCAACCAGAAATAGAGGGGTTTCATCGGGAATATAAAACCCATCATAATGATTATTCCAGCTACTAAGAAAATTAATCTGATGAATTCGTAAATTATCTGTCTCCAATATTTTTTGATAAACTCTGATATTGCATTCATCAATGAGACAATACCATTGTAAATTGACTTTCCAAGATTGATAAAACCTCTGTAAACTGATTTAACTAATGAAATAAACCCATTATATATATTTACAAATAATCGGTAGAAAATATTGACAGCTATATATTTGATAGCTTTCCCGATTCTTTTTGCGTGATGAACGATTAGATAAATGCTTCCTACAGCAATGAAAATTATGCTAAAATAACAAGTACCAATAGAGAAATAAATTATAGCTGCTATCGAAATTAGATCTAAAATGTATAGAGTAATAGTTTTCCAATGTTTTCGTAGAAATTTGAAAAATGAAATTGATAACCTCCAGAGATACTTAAGGGGTGTAATAGAGATTTTCCATAACCATTGATCTAAAAGTGTAAGTTCTACAAAAACACCTAATACAATTACTCCTATTCCCCAATAAACAAAAACAGTATCTTCTAGCAATTGAAGTAGTGCATAATCACCAAAAGAGATTTGCTTACTAAATGAAGTTAGAACTAGAATAAAACCAATAACCACTAGAAGTATACCAAGCTGAATTTTTTTCTCAATAGTGAAATTATATCTGAGCATCTGAACAGCTATATAGAAAATTAATACTAAAGACGTTACAATTAAGGAAATAGTTAGGATGTTTATTAGTAAATCAATCTCATCAAGAGTGAATGATAGAATAGTAACTAGTAGTA
>JAGLRO010000221.1 GCA_023136245.1 Candidatus Heimdallarchaeota archaeon | reverse complement strand
TTCAGGAACTCCAGAAGGACATATCAAAATTAATAACTTTCTATCAGTTCCAGCAGTGAAAGGAGATAAGTTAATTGGCCAAATCGCTCTAGCTAATTCATTGAGAGAATATAATGAAGAAGATATCAAGGTTATTAAGAGAATAGCAGATATTTATGCATTAGCTGTAGATCGAAATAATACTATTAATGCACTAGAAGCTGGTGAAAATAAACTTAGGGAGAGTCAACACGCACTACAAGAACGTCTGAAAGAATTAACAAGCATGTACGGAATTACTAACGCTTTACATAAGTCATCAACATCTATTGAAGAAACTATTCTTAAGACACTTGCATTCATACCACCAGCAATGCAATATCCAGAGATCACTTCTGCACGATTAAAGTTGAAACAAGAAGAATACTCGAGTACTAGATTTGAAATTTCTCCTTGGAAACTATCCTCCTCAATTATAGTTGAAGATGAGATTTATGGTGATTTTGAGATTTATTACAATGAAGAAAGAAAAGTAGAGAATGAAGGACCATTTCTTTCAGAAGAAAGAGACTTAATTGAAGCGATCAGCAGAGAGATTGGTAGATACTTTGAAAGAAAGAGAATAGAAAACTATTTAGCTAAAGAGAAAGAATTTGTTGACTCGATAATAGATTCTTCAAACTCACTTATTTATGGTTTTGACGATGAATACTCAACAATTCTCTTCAATTCGCAAATGGAAAAACTAACGAGAACTAAAAGAGAAGACGTTATTGGCAACAATTGGCAAGTTATGAATTTTCCTGAAAGTGCTAAAGAGCAGGTTAAATTTGCAATTAAAGAATTTCGAGAAAAGGGTGTTGCGAGTTATATATCAAAATCAGGACCACCAAGTAGGGAAAGGGACATTTTATGGCACTTAACGAAAATGAAAAGAGAAGAAAAAGATTTCTTTGTTTTTCTTGGAGTAGACATAACAGAACAAACTGAATCAGCAGCATTAATTGAAGAATTGAATGAATCTTTACGTTTAATCAATGATATTCTACGGCATGATTTGAACAATCATTTAGTCGTTCTTGATGGAGCGGTGGAATCTTATATTAAAAGCAATGAAGGTGCATTTCTTGAGATGTTCAGAGATGCAATTCAGAAAAGTTACGAATTAATACAAAGAATGCAAGAATTAGAGGAAACAATCAGTTATCAAGAGAAACTTCAAGAAATAGATGTTCGAAAGATTATAGAGAAAGTCACACTAAGTTATTCGTTTTCAGACATAAATTTCAAGATCATTGGAAATGGCTTTGTTTTTGCTGATGGTGCTTTAAGTTCAGTTGTTGATAATTTGATAAATAATGCAATTAAGCATGGAAAGGCAAATGATATTGTAATTACTGTTACACCAAATGAGAATTTTACAATAATTCAGATTGCAGATAATGGTGTTGGTATTCAAGATGAATACAAGAAAGATATCTTTAAACAAGGATTCAAATTTGGTGAAGAAGCGGGTTCTGGGTTGGGCTTGTATATTGTCCAAAAAACAATTGAGAGATATAAAGGAGAGATTGTTGTCAAAGATAATCAACCAAAAGGAACTGTTTTTGAACTTAAGATCAGAAGATAGAATATAAAAAAAACTTCTTATTCCTATTATGACGCACTTGCTTTTGAGAGTAAATCTTCAATCATCTTTAGTAATTGCCTCTTTCGAACTGGTTTCAAAATTACATCTTGAGCTCCAACACTCAACATTTCACCTGCACGTGTAGAAAATGCTGTAATTGCTAATATCAATGCATTTGGATTTGATGTAATTATTCTTCTTGTTGCTTCAATCCCATCCATTTCAGGCATAATTATGTCCATCAGAACTAGTTTTGGTTGTTGTTCTTCAAACAATCTAACTGCTTCAATTCCATTACTAGCTTGAATAACTTCATATTGATTTAACATGAAACTGAATAAAGATCTCAAATCTTCATTATCATCAACTACAAGCAGCTTTTCCAATTGAAACTACCAACCTATATTGTGTAATTAAAGAATATAGTTTCGATATTAAAAAGATTTAGTAATTTTACCTATCTTTTTATAATTGACAATGCTGTTCAGTAATGTTTTGATGCTTTACTAATGATTATTTATTTTCGCTTTTTTTCCGACTGATGCAATGTAAATAACAAATTCTTCTTCACCATCTAGATATAAAGTTTTATTGAATATATCATCATGAAAAGCAGCAATAGCACATACACCAGCATCAATATTCTCTGCTGCAAGATAGAGATTCTCACACACATGCCCTACATCTAAATGTAGATATCTATAACCTCTCTCAACATATCTCCAACACATTCTATATGGTACTGCAACCCAGATGAAAGTTACAGCATTGTTCTTAACCATCTTCTGATCATATGCCGCTTCAACAATTTTATCTGCAATACCATCTTCAATTATATACTCAACAAGTTTGTGTTCAAGAGCAACATACCTGTAAATACCTTTTTCCAGACTATCTACATTATTCGCGAGTATAAATGTTTCAAGAGCATGTCTTGCTCCTGCACTGGGAACTGTTCGGAGTGTAGCTACCTGTTGCCTTATTTCTTTGACTCCTTGAGTACACCACAACAACCAAGATAATTCAGAAAGAGTGATTGGTTCTTCAGAATATTTTCGAACACTTTTTCTTTCTTCAATAGCATTTCTCAAGTTTAAGTTCCCTATATTCAATTCTGAAGGTTTAGGTAATTCAATGCTTCTCATTTTGTGTGCATATTCTAATTCTAAAGGAGGTTGGGTTACACCTAGACTTTGATCAGATTTAGATGTATACTTGTAAGTTGTTTTTTTCATAAATTCCTTTCCTATATGATCTTTCTCCATTTTCATCACTTAATGTGAAAGTAAAAACACATACATTTTTAATTCTATCCCAATAAAGAGTTTTCAATTACTTCCTTTTTTTAAAATTTGCTACAATCATACCATAATAAGAAGGACATTCGTAGAAGCACAATTCATTTTTCAAATCATTCCTTTCAATAATTCCGAGCAATATTAGCATCTGCCAAAAACTATCAGGTTTGGCTTGTTCGATGAATTCAGGAGTTAAATCAAGCAGTGTTTCTAATCTGTTATTTTGTATTAGACTACAAATTTGATCATCAAAAACTTTGGCTGCAGGATGATAACCATAGGGACCTTCTGGATCATGAGCATGTCCTTGATCACAACTAGCAATAAAC
>JAGLRO010000220.1 GCA_023136245.1 Candidatus Heimdallarchaeota archaeon | reverse complement strand
AGAGAATAACCAACGCCTACACCGCCGCCGTCGTGAAAACTCACCCATGTTGATCCTGATAATGCATTTCCCATTAGATTCAAAACTGGATAATCACCTATTGCGTCGCTTCCATCTCTCATTCCTTCTGTCTCACGATTAGGGGATGCTACACTTCCTCCATCCAAATGATCTCTTCCAATCACTACTGGTGCTTTTAGAATTCCATCTGCTACTAGTTTGTTCATCAGCATTCCAAATGCTGCTCGTCCAATAAATCCAGCCCAAAAAACTCTAGCTGGAAGACCTTTTTCGAATGGTATATACTTATCTGCTAATTCCAACCAATTCACAAGTTGTGGATCATCGTAGAATAATTTTTTAGCATACTTATCTGTAATCCGAATATCTTCTGGATCATTACTCAAAGCCATCCATCGGAAAGGACCCTTGCCCTCACAGAAAAGAGGTCTAACATATTTAAGAACAAAACCTGAATATTCAAAAGCATCTTCAACTCCTAATTCATATGCTTGCTGTCTAATATTATTCCCATAATCGAAAGTTTCTGATCCTCTTCTATTTAGTTCCACCATTTGACTAACATGTCTAATAACAGTTTTCTTAGATCTCTCAAGATATTCCTCTGGACTTTCAACTCTAAGAATGTCTGCTTCATCACATGTAATTCCCATAGGATAATAGCCATTCAGCAAATCATGAGCTGATGTTTGATCTGTAAGAACATGAGGTGTAATATCTTTCTCTATTAGATATTTCAGAAGATCAACAGCATTGCATAGAACACCAATAGAAATAGATTCATTCTTTTCAGCTGCTCCCATTGCGATTTCAATTGCCTCTTCTATAGATTCTGTTTTATAATCGAGATATGGTGTACCTTGTTCTCTACCTGTATTGTACATTCGTTCTATCAGATTTGGATTTACTTCTGCAATAATACCTATCTTTCCACACATTTTTATTGCTAAAGGTTGTGCTCCGCTCATTAATCCCAGACCTGCACTTACAATCAGTTTCTTCTCAAAATCTGAAAGACTCTTGTAATTAGGCTTATTTTCCGCTGCTTTAATTGCTGCAGCAATGGTTTCGTATGTACCTTGGATTATTCCCTGTAGTCCAATAAAAATGAAAGAACCTGCTGTCATCTGCCCATATACAGATAATCCTGCTGCAACAAACTCCTCAAAATAAGGTGTCCAATGAGGAACAACCACACTGTTAGTAATAACACATCTTGGTGCCCATCTTGTAGTCTGCATTTTACCATATGGTACTCCGGATTGAAGAAAAAGTGTTTCATTGGGCTCAAGTGTTTTTAGTAAATCAATTGTTTCATAAAATGATTTCCAGTCTCTTGCAACTTTGCCGGATCCTCCATAAATATACAATCTTTCCCAATCTCTACCATTTTGCAAATTGGAAATCATAGCTCTGATGATGGCTTCAGTTTCCCATCCAGCTTTAGTAGATGGTTTCAATGCGTTTTCTCCTTCTGGAAGAGGTGGAATCTCATCTGGTTTATAGTCTAGTTTTAATCTATCTTCTTCTGATAATCGATGTTTTCCAGTCATAATCTCTTCCATTTTATTCCTATCAACCATGTAATCGCCTTGATAATCTCTGGAATAAGAAAAAAACTATATTATCAAAAAGTTTGCTCTTTGGAATTAGATAAAGGAAGAGAGTAATTATAAATGTATAATTTCTTCAATCTTTATGAAAAGAATCTTAATTACTGGCAGTAGTAGAGGAATAGGATTAGAGTTTGTAAAACAATTTCTAGAAAAAGGAAGCTTTGTTATTGCTAGTAGTAGAAATCCACACAAATATGAGGAACTAAAAAAATTAAAGAATAAGTTTCAAGAAAATCTAAATATCATAGAACTAGATGTCTCTAATGAAGAATCAAGAGATAAAGCTTTTGAGAGTATATCAAACCAATTAGATAAACTTGATCTTTTGATTAATAATGCTGGTGTTAGATTTGGAGGAGAGAAATATAGCGATGCTTTAGGGAAATTACATAAAGAAGATTTCTGCAAAATTTTTCTTGTTAATTCAGTTGCTCCTTTGATGATGGTTGAGAAATTTCTTCCTTTATTAGAGAAAGCAGAAAAACCCATTGTAATTAACATTTCTTCTAGTAGTGGAAGTATAACTAGAAGAACTAGAAAAGGAGGAGGATTCAGTTACAGTTCCAGTAAAGCTGCATTAAATATGATTACAAAAGCACTCTCTGTTGAGTTATCTGATTCAGGTATAATTGTAGTATCACTGCACCCTGGTTGGGTAAAGACAACAATGGAACTTACAAAAAATGCACCATTGAAACCTAGTGAATCTATTGAGGGCATGATAAAAGTAATAGAATCTCTCAAAACGGAAGATACTGGTAAATTTATAGATTGGCAAGGAAATGAGTTTCCTTGGTAAAACTGAAATTCTAAATTTAAATTTACAAACAGAACATTTAGTAACTTTAATAAATCCACATTTTTCTTTTCGTTCATGAAAGTAGTAATTATCGGACATGGTTCATCTGGATGGACTACTGCAACAACTCTTAGAGCATGGGATAGAGCTGCTGAAATAACAGTTATTGATAAGAAAGACTATGATGCATACCATCCTTGTGCTATGCCTTATGCAATTGGTGGTCTATGGGAAGATGAATCTCCTCTAATTGAAAATATGAATTATCAAATGATGAAAATTAACTTCCTGCGTCGTCATGAAGCTCTTAAAATTGATCGAGAAAACAAGAAAGTTTCCGCTAAGAACTTGGAGAATGATGAAGTTGTAGATGTTGAATACGATTATCTTGTTATTTGTACAGGATCCAAAGCTAAAACACCACCTGTACCTGGAATAGATGGAAAGAATGTTTATGCATTGAAATGGATAGAAGATTCTGCTCAAATTCGTGAAGCTGCAGCAAACGCTTCTAAAGTCGCTGTTGTTGGAGCTTCAGCGATAGGTCTTGAAGTTGCTACAGAACTTGCTCATATTGGGATAGAAACAGTTGTTTTAGCTAGATCTCGAATTATGCGACTTCTTATTGATCCAGATTATGCGACTGAAACTGTGAAAATGCTTGAAGAAAAACTTCCCAAATTAAAATTCCTAATTGGTATTGGTATCAACGAAATAGTACTTGATGAAAATGGAATGGCTACTAAAGTCACTACAGATCAAGGAGATTTCGAATGTGATTTTGTTATTAATGCAACAGGAGTTCAACCTGAAGTTACATTGGCAAAAGAAGCAGGTTTAGAAATAGGTGAATCTTGGGCAATTGTTACTGATGAAGAACTAAAAACATCAGATCCAAACATTTTAGCTGTTGGAGACTGTGCAGAAACTACTCATTTAGTTTCGAAGAAACCAATAAACTCAGCAATAGCTACATGTTGCGTAAGAATGGCAAGAGTAGCAGCAATGACAATTGCACGACCAGGAACACTAAAATTCCCAGGAACACAAAATAATTTTATAGTTCCCTATATTGATCTTCGAGTTGGTTCAGTTGGTCTTATAAAGAAAGCAGCTGAAGATGCAGGTTTTGAAGTTGTTTCTGCTAAGATAAAAACACACAACAAACCTCCATATATGCCTGATGCTGTAGACTTCTACTTTAAAATCCTTGCAGATAAGAACACGGGAAAACTACTTGGTGCTCAGGCAATAGGACCTGACTCTATAACTGATAACTTAAACATAGTTTCAATGGCACTACAAGGTGAAATGACTTTTCAAGAGTTACTCGAAGCGGATCTATGTTATGCACCTGCAGTGAACGAAACAATCTATCCTGTTACTATGGCATTAGAAATGATTGCTCGAAAAATGCTAAGAAGACAAAGAAAATAATATTTGGGATTTTTCAATCCTATTTTCTCTTATTTATCAACAACACTTTTTATTTTGATAGATATATTTCTCAATAGAGGTAGAATAATGAACAAATTCAAACCAGAAGACCCAATAAAATCACCAAGATTTTCAGGAATCAAGACATTTATGCGTTTACCTCACATAAAAACTACAGAAGGAATAGATTTTGCAATAATTGGAGTACCATCCGATGCAGGAGCTTCTTTTAGAACCGGACAGAGAGAGGGACCAGCAGCCATACGAAAAGTTTCAGCATTATTAAGACACCACAATCCGGAACTAAAAATAAGTCCTTTTGATTATATTTCTGGAATAG
>JAGLRO010000022.1 GCA_023136245.1 Candidatus Heimdallarchaeota archaeon | reverse complement strand
GCATATTATACAATGGAGTATATATCAACAATAACTCACGAAACGTTAAGTCACACAACAACAATAATTCTTCCCGAAACAAGTTATATTTATGATGAAGATGAGATTCTCTCCCCATACCAACCAGCAGATCCGCAAATAAGCTTGGATAAAGATAGGATAGTAGTGGCATGGACTTTAGTAAATCTAACAAAAGGAGAAAATCAATTTTTCCTACTAAGATTTGAAGAACCTATAACTCCAGCAGGAGAAGAACCAATATCACCCTATTACATATTCCTACTAGGTGTAATTGCGGGAGTTTTTGTAGGAATAAGTGGAGTATCATGGTTGATAAGATACAGAGAGAAGAAGGCAATAAGAAAAATAGGAAGAACACTGCTAACAGAAACTCAAAAAACTTTAATCAAGATAATATACGATAATAAAGGGAAAGTATCACAGAAAGATTTGTGTGAGATGACAGGATTTTCGAAATCAAAAGTATCAAGAAACTTGGTTCCATTAGAGATGAGAGGATTAGTCGAAAGAGAAACGTGGGGTCGTACGTATATAGTTAGGTTAACTGATGACGGTCGAACTGTTATTGAATAGAAAAAAAGAATGAGAATTTTTCTTTTTTCTCAAATATTATCGTTTATGAATTGTGTAATTCTACTGAAATAATCTGGTTCTAAATAGCTTTCAACGTGCCCTCTATCTTCAACTGTCCATATCGCTTTTGCTGTTGCTGGAAGCAGTTGATCATATATTTCGTTTGCACTTTCCCAGTTAATATCTAGGTCAGCTTTACCATGAATGATGAATGTTGGAACATTTATACTTGCAGCAACACTTGCCGGTGAAATTTCTGTGAATGAATATCCATAGTTATTTTCTAGCATTGCAACTGTTATCTGTCCGAATATTATCCATGGGAATCCAGATCTCATAGGATATGCTTGTCTTATCATCTGGTCTCCCCAAGCCCAGCTAGAATCTGCAATTATTGCTGAAACATCATTATATTCTGCTGTATAGAACAAGATAGTAGCGGCTCCTTGACTTTCTGCGAAGAGTATTAATTGGGAAGAATTAACTTCAGGACGAGCTTTTGCATATGTAACAGCTGCTCGAACATCTTTCTTCTCATCTATTCCCCATGTTAGACCAAGTTCTGTATCTGGTGATTCACCTCTGTTTCGGGAATCAAAAAAGAAGAGCCTATATCCTTGACTGTAAAATCCCAAACCATAGTGTTCGAGCATCCAAGCTTTTGAATGTGTCGCTCCATGTAAAATGATTATTGTTATGTTTGCATTGGAGTTTGTTGTATTAATTGGTTCAATAAACCAACCTTTCAATTCTAAGCTATCCTCTGTTGTAAAAGTTACATTCTCATAACTCATACCAAGTTCATCAGGAAACATGTACATTTGTTCATGATCAGGATGGAGCATCACACTTTTTCCTATAATTGGAATTACTAAGAAAATTGTTACTGAACCTAATACGATTAAGATTGTTAGTATAATTAGTAATATCTTATTTCTTTTACGCATAGAGGTAAAATAATAGGAGTTACTTTTAAATTTTTAACTAAAAAGAATAGGTTGCCAACGGTTGCAGACCTATTTCAAACTCAAGAGAATCCAATATTTCATATAAGTCCATAACCTATGAAATATCGGTGATAAATTGAACAATAGTAACAAAATCATGGTTCTTGGATTACTCACTCTAATGTTCATAGCTTCGATTGGTATCTCTGTTTCAGCTATTCCTCCTGATACTAGAATGGAAAATAGGGAAGGATCAGTTTATTTTGAAACACCAGATATCCTAGTGAAATTACATGCTGGAAAACCTGATATCTTCTTCTGGGCTAGAAATAGAACAGATAATGAAAAAAAGATTGCAGTTTTTCATGTTAGTTTTCACTTCATTGCTGAACTTTTTGGAGACGATTTAGTAATAGATGATAGAACTGAACTTAATGGAAAGATGTATAATCTTGCTTCAAGTATAATTGAATGGGATCTCACCGTTGAGAATTTTACAAATGAAATAAGAGCAACACAAACATCCTCTGCATTGGATAATGGGGCAACAATAACATTTGTTTACCATATCTATTATGAAGATACAGTAGTTACACAACAATTGGATGAGAATACTACAATTACATATAATGCAAAGGCTCTTACAGAAGTTAAGTTTGACATAATTGTAGACAACTGGAATTTCTCGGAAGGTGCAACAGGTTTAGTATTCCATGTTAAGATTCATGAAATGAAATACTTGCACAGAGTGCAGAATGGTGATCGCATCAACGTTCCTGAAGAAGACGAGAGAAGGAATACAACTGAAGAAATGGAAGAAAATCGGTCGCAAGATCCTTCACGTCATGGAATTGAGTTTTACAACGATAAAGATGTCAGAACAGGATATTTTGCTTGGACACCAGAAGCTGATGTTTTTGATGAAAATGGAACTTACATAGATACTATTAATGCAACAGCGTCTGCAACAAGTTACGGTTTTGACCAGCGTTTTGGTAATAGTAGAAATTTCGGTAGAGAATTCATCAACCTATTCCTTGTATATCCAAATTATGGGAATGGAAATACTCTAGTTCATGATCCTGTAATTGGTATAGATGATACACAGAAGACAAGTGCATCTTGGATATCTTTAGCTGCAATTCCTGTAATTACTTTTGCCCTAATAGCAATCCAACGAAGAAGGAAATAATACTTCTCAACTTTTTTTCTATTTTTTTTATTGATTTTTTGATTTTTTCAAGTTTAAATCTCTCTCTACTCATTATTCATTGCTACAACGATTTTTTGTAAATTGTAATGCTTTATATGTTAGAAAAAAATCTTTTTTTGTTGAAAAAGCGACTCATATTTCCTGTCTGCATATTATCACTCATTATTTTATTGTTTTTTTCATTTAGAGGACAGGTTAGTTACTCATTCATAGATAATAAATCTCGAGATAATCGCTTTTCTCAAGAACAAGTAATAATAGACTATCACGAAATAAAAATAGATTTTGTGAGCTTAGCTGAAATTTTTGTAGTAGAGGAGTTATACATAGCAAACACTCAGAACACAACTCTATCATCATGTGATGTTTTGTTGAAACAATCTTATGTTAACTTGGAAATTGAAGATAGCAAAGGACCTTTATTATATGAAATGATATCTGAGGATTCTTCAACCAACTTGATAACTATACATTTTCGTAATTTATTAGAAATAAACCAAACTGTTAGAATAAGTTTAAACTACTTATTAGATATTGATTTACCAAAAATTACTGAAGATCATACATATTATAATTTCATGTTTCAGAGAGCAGTTATATACACAACATTGCAATATCATATCACAATCAGACTACCAAAAAACAGTTTCATCCATGAAGATGCAGCAATTCCATATTCTTATTATCCGGATAATGCTTTTGTAGATCATTCAGGGGAAAGAATTTTTCTAGTTTGGGAGTTTGAAAATCTACAACCTCTATCTGATAATCTGATTTTTGTTCTATTTGATGAACCAATCAGAGAAACTCCTCATATTTGGATTCCGATTGTGAGTCCTATAGTAGGTTTGGTTTGTGGTGCATTTGGCGTGTTTTGGTGGATGAGAAGAAGAGAAAATAAATCTGCTAGAAAACTGGGAGATATATTCTTGAATGATGATCAGAAACTTTTATTAAAATTAATTATTGAAGCAGATGGTTCAGTAACCCAGAAAGATTTTATTCAACTTACTGGACATACAAAATCGAAAATTTCCAGAAATCTAATCCCATTAGAAGAGCAAGGATTAATTAAGAAAACGAAATGGGGAAGAGAGTATAAAGTATCTATAACAAAAACTGGGAGAAAGGTGATTGAATGAAAAGTCCTATGACGGTCGCAAAAAAACAAATCCCAATCGTTCAAAAAGAAAGAAAACATACAATGGTAGGTAAGATAAATTGATAATAAATAGAAAAAAGATATTAGGCATAACACTCTCAATATTGATCGCTTTATCTATTTTTCTGATTGTTTATTTTACTACAATCTATAGACCGCGGATTAAAGATACTGATAACATAGTGATTTGGAATGATGCAGATTTCAAAAACTACAGATTTGGAGGAAAAGGAACTGAAGCAAATCCATATCTAATAGAAAATCTGAATATAACGACATTAAGTCATGAGGGTATTTATATTGCTCATACAACCAAGTATTTTATCATAAGAAACTGTTATGTTAATGCAATTAAAACAGGTATATTCATTGATCATGTAGCCGATGAAACAGCTGTTATTTCGTTTAATACTTTAGAAAAAAACGCTGATAGTGGGATCTATATTACTAATAGTGATAATATACAAATTTACAATAACACTCTATTAAGCAACTGGGATGGTATTACAATAGAAGATTCTCAGAATTCAATATTACAAAACAATCTTTGTGAAGACAATAGAAATAAAGGAATTTTTCTCTACAACTCTCTAAATTCATTTATAGGAAATTCTGTTAGCATTAATAATCGATATGGAGGGATTATTCTAGAAAATTCTCCATATGCAACACTAACTGAAAATATATGCGAAGACAGTTCGGGGTACGGATCTAATTGGCCAACTGCGAGTGATGAGAATGGCGGTTTTGGGATTTATCTTCGAAGTTCTCCAAATTCAACGATGATTAAAAATCATTTGAGTAGTAATTATGATTCAAATATCTATATAGATTCATCTGCAAATCTATCAATAATAAATAACACACTTCTGAATAATGGGCTTGCATTTGAATCTAAAACCACTGTATACTTTCCCGTTGTAAATCGACTAAAGTACACCAATGTTGACTATTATCTATCTTTTACAATTGAAGATAATTCTGTCAATGATAAACCTCTAGGTTTCTATACTCACCTCTCTAATGAAACATTTACTTCTACAACTGATGGACAAATGATTTTTGTTAATTGCTCAAATCTTCAAATTGAAAACTTGAATATGTTTAATGGATCTGGTATATCATTATACTTCAGCGAAAATGCTCGGATTATCAATTCTAGCATTTCTTCAATGTCTAGAAATGGTTTATCTTTGTTTAATAGTCATGGATCTAGGATTATGAATAACACTGTTTACAATAACGTTGTTGATGGTGTTCTAATTTATAATTCGAATTATACAAATGTTTCAAACAACTCTTGTTATGAAAATGGAGATGATGGTTTGACAGTTATGTATTCTTCGAATAATATTATATCAGAAAATACTCTCTTTAACAACTCAGATTCTGGATTAACAAATAGAGGGACTGACACTAATCTGATAACGAATAATGCTTTTATGAAAAATAAGCAAGAAGGTTTGATAATATCTTTTTCTACTAACACTAATGTAACTTTTAATACTTGTAACAACAACAATCTAGATGGTATTCTTCTTCAAGAATCTTTGTATTCATCAATTGCAAATAACAGCGTTTTTGATAATTCTGATAATGGAATTTCGTTTCGTTCATCTTCGTTTAATTTACTTGTAAATAATAGTATAGAAAATAATTTGGGCTCTGGAATATATTTCATTACATTAATAGGGGAAGCAATTTCTGAGAATAACTCTATCCATCATAATATTATTGCAGATAGTAATTCTTATGGAGTAAAAATTGGAAGCGGTGCATTCAATGCTGTTCATCATAATAATTTTACTGACAATAATTTGGGGAGTTCTAGCCAAGCATATGATTCTGGGTCAGAAAATATTTGGTATGATATTCTTTCTATGGAAGGGAACTTTTGGAGTGACTATGTTGGACCTGGATCATATTCAATAGATGGAAGTGCTAATTCTGAAGATCTCTACCCATTATAAAT
>JAGLRO010000219.1 GCA_023136245.1 Candidatus Heimdallarchaeota archaeon | reverse complement strand
TCTTCTTGCTCTTTTTTTTCTTCCATAGATGTCACAAACCTTGCTATAGTGATTGATTAATGAATCATCATTATTAATTTATCTCTGAAAAGAAGAATTTGTTTAAAAGGAGTGAAAAATCAATCAATTTTTCTTAAAAGCTGTCTCAGATAATACTTGAATCCATTTATCTAAATCTCCAACTAGCCAAGCACATGAATCAGCATTACCTATTTCATTACTAAAATTGACTTTCAATAATGCTCTAAGTTTGGTTTTTCCAATGTGTTTTTTGGTTGTTTCAATGTTTGATATAGAACGAATAGGGATGTGAAATTCACGTTTAGGTAGATACATAGCAAAAAAAAGCTCATCTTCAGTTAGTATAAGTAATCCATTTCCTCGAATTTGCCCTCTTCCTTTTGATTCTTGACCGAAGAAATTTGCGAAATTAGATTTTAAAATAATCTTTCCACCTTGAAAATTCTCTAGAATATCTTTGTCTTTTCTCTGAAACCATTTCTTTAGACCCATCTAAATCAAATAGAACCATCCATTTAGATATAAAAAGATAATTAAATATCTAAGTAAAAACACATAGTAAATCACATTAGCTTTATATTCTAATATTGGAAGAATGTATAACGAGACAACCTGTAGAGATTACTCATTCAGAAGTTGCAATACTTAGATTGTTGATCAATAAGTTTAGGATCCTCTCTTCATAGATTTTTTTCTAGATGTCAATTTACATAATGATATTAAGGAAAGAAAACTAATAAGTTGAATTACAAGATTAACATCTGTCTTTTCGGTTGGAGGAGGTAGTTCTTCTGCCCAATCGTTAGGATAGAGATCAACTGAATTGCTAGGACCATCAATGCTATAATAACCAGAATAATCATAATTGCTCCAGTAGTTTCCTTCATTTGTTTCAATTTCATACCATATGTTAGAAATTCCTGCATCATATGCTTGAGGATCAACTGCTGGGTGATTGTTTATGAAGCTGTTATGATGGATTCTATTGTTAGATCCAGAATATATGCTCAAACCATAATCATTATTTTCTTGAATTAGATTATAATGTATTTTAGAACTATGAACATCTGAAAGTGTTATTCCAATATAACCATTGTTACAGACAGAATTATCATATATCTCTACATTGGTATATTCTTCTAATCGAATTCCTTGAGAAGTACTATGGGTAATAACATTTTTCTCGATAACTAAAGAAGTTGAAAATTCTTCTCTTCCAGTTATACTTATTCCTGTATCAGATTGATTTATATTATTGTTATTAACCTCCAGACTTCCTATCTTATAAGCATAAATTCCAATTGGATTCTGTATAATTTCATTATAAGAAACAATATTATCAAAACCATCATAATAAAATCGAATCCCTTCTCTTTCGCATCGAATTATATTATTTTTAGTTACTAAAATCTCGTCACTACTCCCAATATAAACTCCACAATATGAGTCACGAATTATGTTATTTTCTACGATACAATCTGAGCAAGAATCTAGAATTAAAGGAAAACTTGCATTAGAAAATTCTATATTTCTAATTTGGATATTTGAAGACCAAGCTATAATGATTTGTCCAAATGAATCTTCTAGAATTACATTAGATTCATCATAGAGGTATTTAATTTCTTTCCCATTAATCCAATTATCTTCGATTAATAGAGTGTTATATGCACTTTGAGAATTTACATCTATGTAAATTCCTTTCTCTGCGAATGTATTGTTAATTACAGAACAAGAACTCATGCTTTGAATCATCAAATCAAATCTTCCATTTGACAAAGTATTGTTATCGATAATGCAGTGACTACTACTTCGGACTTGAATACCGTCATTTTCATTATCTTCAAATGTATTATCTGCGATCAGAGTATTATTGATGTAGAATGTTGTAACACCATCATAGTTATTTCTAAAAGTATTGTTAAATATCTCACAGTAAGCATCGAAATAACGTGCTTTAACACCAGAAGCAGATCCGAGAAGTGTATTATTGCGGATTATTAAAGAACCACCATTTAATTCATACAAATGTATTGAGCTAGAAGTGGGAGCTTCAATTGTACAATTCTGAATCAAGATATGCACAGAAGTATCTCTAACATAAATTCCGGAAACACCATTGTTTGAAATTTGCTTGTTCTCTATTCTATATGGATTCCCTTCAGTTCCATCTCCAGGAAAGTTGTATCCAGTTGGTCCACATATTGTATTATTTTCTATTCGTATTGGTAGATCAACGCTTTTAACGATAAAATTTGAGGGATTGAACTGCGAATCGAGCTGCTTTGCTATAGGTATAGAATTCGAGTATACTGGAAATTTACTCAAACTAAAAGAGAGCAATAGAATCAACAAAAAAAACAGACAAATTGTAGTAGTTTTTATATTATCTTCTTTCATTTCAAACAGGTATATATGTACTTGACATTAATAAAAGTTATTCAGAAAAAGAAACAATTTTATTACTCAGAAAACTAATCGAATAGGTGAATAGAAAATGGATAAGATAGATTATAAGAAGAAAATGAAAGAATTTTACAATCCCCCAAAAAATCCAGTAATTGTTGAAGTGCCTGAAATGCAGTTTTTAATGATAGATGGAAGAGGTTATCCTGCAACATCACAAGAGTATCAGGATTCTATGGCAGCTCTATACCCTATGGCTTACACACTAAAATTCATGTTGAAGAAAGCTGAAATTATAGATTATACTGTAATGCCACTAGAAGGATTATGGTGGGCAAAAGACATGGATGCTTTTCTGAATGAAGCTAGAAAAGAAGAATGGTTATGGACCTCAATGATAATGCAACCTGCTCAAGTTAGTCTGAAAAATTACAATCAAGCTTTAGAAGAAGTTAAAGTAAAGAAAGATCCAGTTGCTTTAAGCAAGATGAGATTAGAAAATTATAAAGAAGGATTATCAGTACAGGTAATGCACATTGGATCGTTTTCAGAGGAAGGACCAATAATTGAAGGAATGCACAAGCACGCATTTGAACAAGGATACAAATTACATGAAAAACATCATGAAATCTACCTAAGTGATCCTCGTCGAACCAAGCCTGAAAAGCTGAAGACTGTTATCCGACAACCGATGAGATAAAGAATCAACAGTTTATAGGGACCTTTGTCTGTATCTATCGGAAGTTAAAGGTGATTGAAGTGGTTAAGTATAGTCTTGAAGGCAAAGCTGTAATCATAACTGGTGCATCTGTAGGACTGGGTGAGCAGTTTGCGTATGGTTTTGCAGAATCAGGAGCAAACGTTGTCCTTGCTGCTAGAAGAGAGAACCTACTGAAGGATGTCGCAAAGAAGGTAGCGGAATCAACTGATTCTCAAGCACTTTGCATCAAAACCGACGTTGCAAAGGAGGCAGACATCATTGCCTTGGTGAATAGAACGGTAGACGAATTTGGTACAGTTGATGTGCTTGTCAACAATGCGGGGATGTACATTTTCAAACCGCTACTGGAACAGACACTTGAAGATTGGAATCTAGTCAATGACGTGAACCTTACATCAGCATTTCTTGCTTCACGTGAAGTAGCAAGAGTAATGATTCCCAAAAAATCAGGTTCCATTATCAACATTGCATCGACTTTCGGATACACCGCTACTGAATTTACAGAAGTAAGCTACTACACTACAAAAGCGGGCATGATAATGATGACAAAGGCTTTAGCTGTGGAGCTAGGAGAACATAATATTCGTGTTAATGCTATCGCTCCAGGTTTCTTTCCTACAGCAATGTCCAAAGGAGCCTTTGATGATAAACACATCAGAGAGGATATTATCCGTCCAAGAACAGCTCTTCCAATGTTTGCAGAAAATGAGTGGATTCGAGGTGCCGCATGTTTCCTTGCAAGTGAAGATGCGAAGTATATCACTGGACACACGCTTGCAGTAGATGGTGGATGGTTAGCCTACTAGATAGAGTTCATAGATTCAAAAGAAAAAGGGATGCAGGACGAGCAGATGTAACATCTGCCCGTGCTTTTATCCTGTATTATTTATGTTGCTTGTCGTTCAGATATCGTCAGGGAAATCCATTGCTTCAAATTCTCTCCAACGTTTTCGTCCTAAAGCCGCACCCATAGCCGCAAATACAAAAACTGAGAGTAGAAATACGGCAAGATTCTGATAGAAATTGAAGGTTTCAGCAAAGAACCAGAACCACACAATCAATAGGATTACCCAGACAAATCCAATACCTGTACCAATCCAGTCAGTTCTGCTATCTTCCAGTTCATCTCGCCAGACACCTAGCAGAAGTGCAAAAACAACAACTACCGAAATGAGAGTAACCGAAATGTTCTGATACCCAGAAAAGCCTTCTGCGAAGAACCAGAGCCAGAATATCAGGAGAACCGTCCATACACCGAATAGTGCAAATGACCCAATTCCGCGACCACCGGTTTCAGATCTAATCTCTCGAGATACCATTGAACCCCAGGCTCCGCCAACCAATACTAATAGCACCAAGAATGCTGTAAGCATGATAGCCATGCTGT
>JAGLRO010000218.1 GCA_023136245.1 Candidatus Heimdallarchaeota archaeon | reverse complement strand
GATATCTCCTTCTGCTAGTATTCCTATTGGTTCTGGTAATTCTAACTCCATTCTTGTCACCTTTAAATTAATCCTAATCTTTTTCTTGGGTGAATAAACATTTTTGGATTTTCACCCTTTTCAGCAAAATAGTCTATTAATCTATCTGCTACGTCATCTCTATCTCTAAAACGAACTATTGTAGTATTATGGGCAAAAGCTAAATCAAAGAAATATCCGAAATATCTGACATCTCTAGCTAGCCAGTCAATGTCTTGAAAAACTTCTAGTTCATTTTCTTTCTCCTTCTCTTTGTCTTCCGAAAAGATATTTTCTTCCCACCACTTCTCATCAAAATCAATACGTAGGATAGGAACTTCAGAGGAGAAGTGAAAGAGGTAAGTAACTCCATAAGCTGGAGGTATATGAGGTCTATCTTTCAAAATATTGAGAGTATATTTCTCTCTCTCTTTAGTTGGTATTCTAGTAAACCATTTTTTCTCCTTCCCCAACTTCTTTTCTAAATCTTGAGCTAATCTATAGATAAATGGAAAGGTTGTAGTTTTACTAACAGCAATAACACAGGTTTCTTTCTCGTTTGCTTTCAGATTAATATCTCTTAACAAGTAATTTGAGGCTAAACGAGGTTGTTTTTGTCCTGGTGACATCAACATGTTCATTGAACCATCAAGGAAGATATATTTGAAATGCTCTTCTGAACTTAATAGTGCATTAGCGACAGAATATTCCAATACTTCTCTGAATTGTTCAAACCATCCTCGAGGTGCATTAGCTCTTGGTGACACCATCCATAATGCAAATTTCTTGAATTCATCTTTATACAAATTCAATCCAATTGTTATTGCTGCCATTCTGATATTTGCTTCTTTATCTAACTTTGGAAGAGCTTCTTCTGGATGCTTCAATTTATAAGCTGTTGCGACAATATCTCTTAGTACCCTTGTAACTATATCAAGTAGATCTTCATTGTAATTATATAGGATGAAATCTTTGAACTCATCCCATACTTCCTCCTTCTTATCTTCTCTTAATAGAACTAGTCTTGTTATTCCCTCTGGATGAGTACATACTGGTGGTGAGATTTCTATTTTCTTAGTTGTTCCTTCCTCAAAGCTGGTTTGATCAGCTGCAAAAGCAGCAGTCAGCAAATGGATGGATATGTCATTTAAAGAAACAATGCTTTCAGCACCTGAGCCATCTATTGCTGCAGAATTGAAATCCTCCCTTTCACATTTTGATGAACATGGTTCAAAAACTTGTAATTTTTTCTCTAAATAATTTAAGTCTAACTGATAAGCTTCATCATCTTTAAGCTCAATAGACTTGAACTTGGTGTAAATTTTCTCGAATTCATTCTCTAGCGTTCGATCAAAAAAAACCTGCATTGAAGACTCCTCCTATCAAAAAGGGTAGCTTGTTATTAAAATGTTTTTGGGGAGTACTGTAAAAGTAATAAAAGTGAAATACATTTTAAGATTTTTTCAAAATATAATTACTTCCTTTGCAGAGTAAAGTTTATATCGTAAAAACTCGAATTCAGATATTAGGAAATCAATTCAGGGAAAAAACAATTGAAGAGCATTCGCGAAATTAGACAGATTCTGTCAATGGCTGAGGGAGAACATATTTTACGTCGTTATTTTGTTATGAATGGATTCGATGGATCACTAACCGCTTTAGGTATTATAATTGGAGCTTACATCGCAAAAACTACAGCAATAACCTTAATTCTCGCAGGTTTAGGTGCTAGTATTGCTATGGGAGTCTCTGGATTCTGGATTGCATATCTCACAGAAAGAGCTGAAAGAACTAGAGATATTAAAGAATTAGAAGAACATATGGTAGCAAATCTAGATGATACAAAATTAACAAAAGCTAATTTCTGGACTTCATTAATTATTTCACTTGTGGATGGATTTTCTCCATTCTTGTTCTCATTCTTAGCGATTGTACCATTCTTCTTTGCTCATGTTCAATGGATAGAGATGTTCGTTGCTCTCATTATTTCGATGGTTGTAATCTTAGTTGAAGTTGTCATTCTTGGACTATTCCTTGGAGCTGTTTCAAAAGAGAACAAGATTATCTATGCACTAAAGATTATTCCAGCAGCAGTTTTAGTAGCAGGTTTAACCTATTTACTAGAGTTGTTTACAAACATCTAGCTATAGAGAACAATTTTTTTCAGTAAAACTAAAGAACTGTTATTACTAACTTTCTACTGATGTCCAAGAAGGAAGAAAGAATAGATGATGTAATAATTGTTGGAGCTGGAATAGCAGGATGTGTTCTAGCTTTTCATCTTGCTAATGCAAATTTAAAAGTAAAAGTATTCGAAAAAAAACCTCGAGAAAAGCTTGGACATGATTGGTGTGATTCAATAGAAAAGAAAGCTTTCACAACTGCAGGAATACCACCCCCAAAAGGAGAAGAGAGAAAAAAAGAAAGAGATTATGCAGCAATTATATCACCAGATTTTGGGAAAATTATTCAATTGGATTTTTATGATTACTATATAACAGATAGAAAATTGTTTCAAGAAAGACTTATAAAAATTGCAGAGAAAGCAGGTGCTAGTTTTCTGTTTGAAACAGAAATTGTGGAACCTATGGGAAAGGGGCAATGGGTAATTGGAGTAAAGAAAAAAGATGGAAAGACAGAAAATGCACGTTTGATTGTTGATTGTTCCGGAAAGGAAAGAATTCTAGGAAACAATATCGAAATCCTAGACTTAAATCTACCTTTAGAAGAATCAGAGCTTGTTGAAGCTTATAGAGAAACTCATAATCTTGATCCTACTGAAATTAATTGGAATAAATACAAGATAGAGAAAAATATTATCTACTACAGATATGGATATGAGGGTGGTTATAGTTGGTTAAATTTTGAAGATGAGAACTCTCTGGATATAGGAGCAGGAGTAGGAGTAGGAGTTTCTAGTAGAAAAGCTACAGCAATAGTGAACGAATTTATACACACAAACAAACAGATACAGAAAGAGAAAATTCGAGGTGAAGGAGGTAGAATAGTTGTTAGACGACCAATTACTCTAGTTTGGTATGGATTTATGCTCTGTGGCGAAGCAGCATGTACAGTAAACCCAATGACAGGATTTGGAGTAGGAAAAGCAATGGTTTCTGCAAAAATAGCTGCAGAAGTAATAAGTAAAGCATTGATACAAAGAGAGGTATCAAT
>JAGLRO010000217.1 GCA_023136245.1 Candidatus Heimdallarchaeota archaeon | reverse complement strand
TTCCCAGATAAAGAACCATATAGAAAGCCTACTCATAGCTATGAAAATCAATATCAGTTTTTTTTCGAGAAGCATAATGGTCAGTTCATCATCTCGTCTGCAAGTTTATGGGATTATGAGTATATTCAAGATTTCATCAAAACCCATGAGAATATCTATATGACGATGGGTTGTGGAATGCCTTCAGATAGATATTCTTCACCAAATGAAGCAGAAGAGCAAGCAGAACAAATAGAATTTCTTAAAGTTAAAACAGATAATTACATTGCAATTGGAGAATTTGGTTTAGATTTTCATCATGCAAAATCTTTCGAAAAGAGAGAGCAACAAATTGAGTTTTTTCAACGAATAATTAAGGAAACAAAGCATCTCGATAAACCTTATGTTCTGCATGTAAGAAATCCTACAGAAAGAGATAAAGATCCTGCTAGTCCAAAGGAAGAATACAATGAGAGAGATATTTGCAATAAAATAATTCTAGAAACGCTTGAAAGAGAAAATATCCCACCCGAAAAGGTAATGTGGCATTGTTTTTCTGGACCGACGGAAGACGGACCAAAACTAGCAGAAAAAGGATATTTCATTTCAATCCCGTCTTCAGCTTATGGTTTCAACAGATGGAGACGAAATATCAAAAATGTTCCATTAAATAAACTTCTAACTGAAACAGATTCTTGCTTCCAACACCCATTTCGCATGGGAGGATTCAATACTCCGGCTAATGTCAAATATACTGTAGCAGCAATAGCATATGTTAATGAAATTAATCAATCTAAAGTAGCTGAACAAATATTACTAAATGCAAAAGAGTTTTTTGACATCAATTAGCTATTCTTTCTCCTATTTCTTTACCTAATTCAAAAGCTTCGTTTAGTTTGCTCTTAATCTCTATAACTGGAATGTCTCTATCCGTTTCATGGTCTTTCGTGCAACAAGTTATTACATTTAAATTAAACTTAAAAAATGGTTGAATGCGTTCGAAAAATCCTACTGTAGATTCGTAATGATGCCTATAAGTTATAATCACCACGAAAGTTTTATTTTCAAAATATTCTGGATTAGCAATAGCTTCCATCCTATCAATTATAGTTTTTAATTGAGCAGTCATATACCCCCAGTACATAGGTGTTGCAAACACAACAATATCGGAATTTAGAAAGGATGAGTATATTGCTTGCATGTCATCTTGTTGAATGCAGAATTCGTCTAGTGGTTTTTCACAAGATAAACAACCTTGACAAGGTTTGATGTTCAATTCATTTGCAAAATAATCTTCAATTTCTACCTCCCATCTTGATTTCAATCCCTCCTTGAAATAATTAGCTAGAGTATCGGAATTTCCATTCTTTCTAGGGCTACCATGAAGTACTAAAACCCTTAACATATGCTGTCCTCTTTCTTAACTAAGAGCACGGAAGTTCACACACTTAAAAATCTTCTACGAGAAATTATTGAATGTGTTTTCTAAAGAGTGGGGAAATTATATATCACAAATATTTTCTCAGAAAATATATCAGAAAAACTTCTGAAAAAATATGAAACAAAGTATTCTTTTGCGTTAAAATTCAGTTTGAACAATTGCATACTTTTCTGCCCAATCATCTTCATTGTATTTATGCAATAGAACATTCTTAATCAGGTTTTTCTGAATATAATAGACAGTCTTACCTGTCTTTTTAGCAAACATAACTTCCTCATACACTCCCTTTCCGATAAAGCATTTGTTCTCTTTTCTAATCCCTGAGAAAACAACGATATCACTTTTCTTAATTTTATCAAAGCATTTTTTCATGATTTCCTTTCCATTCAAAGTCTTCCATTCTTCTTTATAATCTGATGGATTGAAAATTTCTGAAACTGGATAGTTTTCTTCTAGTATTTCTAATTCCTCTTTTTCCTCATTTGTTCCATAAATTGACATAGGGTGTGAATAGTATATCTTTGGTACCAGATTATATTTGTTCAATTGATAAAGCTCTAATAAGATACAAGCTGCGTAAAATGCATCAAATCTAGCTCTATGAGCTCCTAATTTATCAATTTGCTGTTTTAGTTTGCTATTTTTAGAGAGACAAATTACATCTTCCCTAAGAACACATTCTTTTGCTATTTCAAGACTTACTAGTTTTAGTCCACGCTTTTTAGCTGGAATCTTTATGTAATCTGAGGAAGATTTCAGAATACATGGGGCAAACCTAATTCCACAATTTTCTTCAGTAATGAACCAAGGATCATTCTTGAGAAATAAATCAAAATCAAAATCTGTATTGTATGATGTAACTGTTTTATTTTGAAGTATTTTTTGTATTCGTGAAGCTACTTGATCTGGATCTTCTTCAGCATTTTGAACATCGTTAAGGTTTAGATGACCTTGTTCGAATA
>JAGLRO010000216.1 GCA_023136245.1 Candidatus Heimdallarchaeota archaeon | reverse complement strand
AACATGAGATAAGTGCCCTTTTGACTGTAGATATGAAAGAAGTTCTTGTATACATGGAGGAAAAATATCTGGTTTTGTATAAACATCTTCTCTTCCCTCGAAACCAAGTTTCGAAAAGTCTCCTGTAAAACGAGTAGTTTTTGCAATTTTAGTTATTTTTTCTTTAATTGGTTTAATTGTTGTTTCTATTGATGGGTCATCCTGGATAACAGTTTGTGTTCGTTCAATTATTAATTTCAACTGCTTCTCAAATTCCCTTTTTACTGCTAATCTTATTTCAGCTAAACGAACTATCGCCCAACCTTGAAAGAGTAACGCTTTTTTTGCAGCAATAACTGATGGTATTTTGTGAAATTTTAAGGCAATTCTTTTGTCAAGATCTCGTATTCTACTACCAAATCTGCTTCTAGCATAACGACTCGTTCTATATGGAATGTCAGAAAGATGAAAGTCTCTGTAAATATCCATTCTGAAAATTGCATTTAATTCTTGAATGGTCTTAACATTTTCACTACCATAGAGATTTTTTAGAACATATATTTTTTCTTCAAAATTCGAGCTACTGACGAATCTAAATTCAAATAAATCTCCTTCTACCTCTACGATCCATGAAGTTAATCGAGGGTCTTGTGCAACAGCTAATCTGAGGAGAAAATGTCCTCCAATTTCTTCAATCTTCGTTTCAGACCAATCATTTTCAGACATCCATGTTGGTTTGTTAATTATCCATAAATCTTCTGATAAAAATCTTTCAAGTCTTCTGTTGGCATAACTATACCAACTCTCAACTTCTACTGTAATATCACCTGGATCCTTCAAAATATACCAATCTGGAAGTTCAGTAGACATATTGAGTTCCACTTTCTTTGTAACACTTAGTCTATTCATTTAAAAAATTGTGCTAATGTTTTTTGATTGTCAGTTATTTTTCTTATGTTTGAGATTTTTACTCCCACTAATCTTATCTCATTTGCAGGTTTGTTTTTGAATTCCTCTAGTAAAATCTTAACTACTTCCCTAACTTGTTTTTCTGAGGTTTCGAAACAAGGAAGTGAATGACTTCTTGTAAATGTTTCAAAATCTTGAAATCTGATTTTTAGTGTAACTGTCCTGAAACTCATATTTTTATCCTTTGCAGTTTCTACTATTGTTTTAATTGCAGAATCTATTCTAATCCAGATGTCAGTCCAACTTGAATATTTATTGAAGAAAGTTCTCTCTTCACTGATGGATTTTCTTTCTCTACTAGTGAATTTTTCTTCAGTTTTTTCTGTATTATACCCATTAACAAGTTTCCAAGTTTTTAAACCGTATTTACCCCATTTCTGATGTATAAGTTGATGAGAAAGTTTAGCTAAATCACCACATGTAAAAATATTATTCTTTTTATAAATTTCAGCACTCTTCTTACCAATTCCAGGAATTATTGTTATTTTTTGAGGAGCAAGGAATTCTGTAATTTCTAAAGGTTTAACGACAACTAAACCATCAGGTTTATCTGAATCACTTGCAATCTTTGC
This sequence comes from Candidatus Heimdallarchaeota archaeon, assembly GCA_023136245.1. GTDB lineage: Archaea > Asgardarchaeota > Heimdallarchaeia > Heimdallarchaeales > Heimdallarchaeaceae > UBA460. The sequence continues at coordinate 1,201 of JAGLRO010000216.1, read as the reverse complement.
TAGAATTTTTGTTGGAGCTATTCCTATCGAACATGTCAGCTTCTCACATGCATAAATATCATCTTTGAGTTCTACAGCTAATCTTTTTGCTTCTTCATAATCTGATACAACATCTGTCAGATCAAGATATGCCTCATCATTTCCTGCAACTTTCATTATAGGAGAGTAATGATTTACAATACTCATAATGTTCTCTGATACTTTACTATATAGCTTATGAGAACCTCTTACCATAACTAGTTCAGGACAAAGCCTAGCAGCTTGAGATGCTGGCATTCCTGAATGTATTCCATATTTTCTAGCTTCATAATTACAGGTACTGACTACACCTTGTTTTGTATTAGGATTTCCTCCTACTATCATGGGTTTTCCTTCAAGTTGTGGATTTTCTCTAATTTCAACAGAAGCAAAAAAAGCATCTAGATCCATATACAAAATAATGCTGTCAAAAACTTGCTCCTTTTCAGAGAAATACACTACTTGATTAGCAAGAGTCATGCTAAGAAAATGTAATTTTTTCAATATAAAAACACAAAAAAAAGAAAAGATGAGTAATTCTCTATCTTTTTTGTCTTTTGATTAAAATTGCTATAACAGCAACGAATCCTATTATAGGTATGAAGAAGAATTTTGTAAACTCTGGCTTAGTTGGGCCAACAGTTCCTGGAGTTGGAATTGCAATCTCTAAATCAGTATTGCAATTATCAGTATCCTCGTTCGGAGGATTTCTTTGAAGTGTCATATCTTCTCCTGTAGACCCTCCAGTCCATGTGGTTACTCCAGAAACACTTCCTGAACCCCATGCTACAGCATCCTTAATATCTTCTTCAGGATCTTTTAGGATAGCTTCATCTCCAGAATTAGCTAATGCTAAGTTTCCTAAACCATAATCAGCTCCTGAAACTGTTATGCCTAACGCTCCCATTTCACTTACATATGTAGAACTATCTTGAGCAAAGACTAAAACATCTCCAGCATCTATTTGAGCTCCTTCAGGAACTGTATATTCTCCTTCGTTATCTGTGAGTTTCCAATTCTCTAAGTACATATTGAAACTGAAACCATTGTAAATCTCAATGTATTCACCATTTGGTTCAGTATCAGCATCATATCTTACTTCAGTTATTAGAAGTAACCAATCTGCTGTATTAACAATATTGATTTTCTTCTCAACTTCAATTGGTGAACCAACTGTTGGAGT
>JAGLRO010000215.1 GCA_023136245.1 Candidatus Heimdallarchaeota archaeon | reverse complement strand
AATTTGGATGATCTTTACATTAATCAGAAGGAAAGCCATTATGTTTTTGTTGAAAAGGAATTAGATGGAACAGAGCGAATTTCTTTCTGGAATATAAGCTATCTTGAGAATCAGACAAAAATCTTGTCTAATGTTCTTAAAGGACTAGGAATCTCGAAGAAGGATAAAATATTGAATTTACTCAAACCAGGAATTTCTGGTATTTACTTTATATTTAACATGGCTCTCGAAAAAGTTGAAAGTACAATCATTCCTCTAGGGAGGGATACAGAATTAGATGTCATCGCTAATTTTGCTGAGGATTTGCATACAAATGTTTTGGTTGGAGAGACTTTGTTCTTATTAGAAGTTCTTGAATATCTTGATAGAAATAAACGAAATCACTCTATCGATACAGTTATTCTAGCTGGAAGTGTTCTTTCACAGGAACAGTATAATAAACTAAAGAAATTTGTTGAAAAAATCTTCTTCCCAGTTTATTTTTCACTGGAAACTGGTATAATTGGTTATCAATGTCCTGAGTTACAAGCAGGTAGTTTTCATTTATCTAATACAGTTTTTGTAGAGCTAATCGATCCCATATCTGGTGAGCTTACTGAACTTAATAATGGAGAGATACTTGTTACTAGCTTATTAAATCGAGCAAGTCCATGTATTAAATATCGCAAAGGAGATTTGATTCAGTTTCTAAATAAAACTTGTAAATGCAGTGATTCAAATCCTGTTTTCAAATTACAAGATATTCTTTCAAGTGTCAAAATGGAGGTATGAATTTAATGATAACAGATGTGAAAAAAGTGGAAAGAAAGAAGTATAATGATTTTAATGAAATTTTGTTGGAAAACATTCAACCATATCTAGGTTGTACAGATATTTCCATAATAGCTTTAGGTACAGCATTAGCTGCTCAAGCTGCTCATGGAATCATTCCAAAGTGGATAAAATCCAGTTCTGAAGAGAAATCATTTAGGGAGATAAAACCTGAAAATGTTGTTTCAATATCACTGCAAATGAATGAAGCTTTGTATAAGAGCAGTCATGCAACATCGATACCTAATGCTCAAGGAAGTAATGGTTTTCTCAAATCTGCAGCATTAGGAGTATTTCTTAATCCTGAAGAGAAACTCAATCTATTTACAGAAATTGAAGACAAACATATCGAGCAGATGTTGGAAGTTGTTGAAAATGCAGAAATCAATGTTGAAACAATAGATGTACCATCATGCAACATGTATTTACGAATCAAAATCTCAATTCGAGATGACAATGGTGAAAACATCACAGGAGAATCATGGTTGATGAATAGTTATACAGGTGTAGTTAGTTTATCAAGAAATGGAGAAACGTTGTTTTATGTTTTAGCAGATGCACCTCAAATCGCAATTGATGATATTGATTTTGATATTCCACAAATTATTGATTCTTTAGAGAATCTGTCAGATGATGTATATGAGAAACTTGAAGAAACTATACAAATAAACACTCAAGCTTATCAACATGGTCTAAAATACGAGCCTGGACTGGGCATAGGTGCAAAGTATCACCGAATGATCCAAAAAGGACTCTTAGGGGATGATGCTTCTAATCAAGCTGCAGCAATAACCGCTGCAGCAGAAGATGTTCGAATGGGAGGAGAAGATATTCCAGTTATGGGTATTGCTAGTTCAGGTAGCCATGGTATTGCAGCTAGTTTACCAATTATCGCTGTTGCTGAAAAGATCAGTCGAAATCGAAAACGGCTTCTGAAAAGCTTAGCATTATCCTTCTGGATAACCCAGAAAATTAGTGGGATGATAGGATTTTTAAGTGTTCCATGTGGGTGTGTAATCAAATCAGGGATTGGTGCTGCAGCAGGTATTGCATACTATTTAGGAGGTACACCTCTGCAAATTGAACAATCTATAAACAATTTCATTATCAGCATGGCTGGTGTAATCTGTGATGGAGGAAAAACAACATGTTCTATCAAACTAGCCAACGCAGCATCTTGTGCGAGTCATTCAGCTTTTCTAGCTCTTGAAGGAGTCAAATTATCTAAGGATGTCGGAGGAATTGTTAGAGATAATCTACAAAAGAATATCGAAAACATGGTGCAAATTACAAATGGAATGCAAGATCTAGACAAAGTAATTGTTGGTATCCTAAAAGATTACCAAAATGAAGAGGAGAAAACCTTGTCCTCTGAAACTTCTAAAAATAGAGGTGAAACAAATGACTAGAATTTATGATTATGTTCATCAGACTATTGGAAATACTCCGACTGTTAAACTTAATCGGTTGAATGCAGGATTAAAGCCCACAATTTTACTGAAATGTGAGTTTTTCAATCCAATGTCAAGTGTCAAAGATAGAATTGCTCTATCCATGGTTGAAGCAGCAGAAAAAGCTGGAATTCTTAAAAATCACAGTCATATAGTTGAACCAACTAGTGGAAACACTGGGATAGGTTTAGCAATGGTTAGTGCTTCAAAAGGGTACAAATTAACACTAACAATGCCTGAGAGCATGTCGATGGAGAGAAGAACAATAATGCGAGCTTTTGGTGCGGAGATCATACTAACTCCCGCTGAGAAAGGAATGAATGGAGCTATAGAGAAAGCAATAGAATTAGCAGAAAACAATGATACTATATTCATCCCTCAACAGTTCAAAAATCGTGCAAATCCAGAAGTTCATCGAAGAACTACAGCTCAAGAGATACTGAGAGCAACAAATGGAAAACTGGATGCTTTTGTAGCTGGAATCGGTACAGGAGGGACAATCACTGGTGTTGGAGAAATTCTTCGAAAAGAATTAGGTGAATCAATAATAATCTATGGGGTAGAACCGAATGATTCTCCAGTTTTGTCAGAAGGAGTATCTGGTCCACATAAAATCCAAGGAATTGGAGCTGGTTTCATTCCTGAAATTCTAAACACATCAATTTATGATAAAATAATTCGAGTAAAAAATGAGGATGCAATTCAAACAGCAAGATCACTTGCAAAACAGGAGGGAATATTTGCTGGAGTGTCCGCGGGTGCAGCAGTTTGGGCAACATTAAAAGTTGCTCAGGAATTTGATGAAAATCAAGTTCTGCTTACAATCCTCCCTGATACAGGGGAGAGATATCTTTCCACAGATCTGTGGGAAACAAATGAAATTGAAGAGGTTAAAAATGGTAATTGATAAAGAAGAACTAACTTGCCAAATATGTAATTCTGAATTAATCAAAGATTCTGAGGTTATGTGCTGTGAAAATTGTTTAATGAATTTCCAGACAGATAAAATTGAAATACCTACAGATGGAGAGATCACCAATTCTCTCAAGTCTATTATTGATTTGTTCAAAGGTGATGTCTCAACTGCATTTGAAAAGGATCCCGCTGCCCGTAATATAGCTGTAGTACTAACTTCGTATCCTGGAATTAGAGCTGTTTTAATGCATCGAATTGCTCATTTTTTCTATAAAATGGATGTTCCTTTCATACCTAGATATCTATCTGAAATAGCTCATCAACTTACAGGAATTGACATACATCCTGGAGCGAAAATTGGAAAAGATTTTTTCATCGACCACGGAACTGGTGTTGTTATTGGAGAAACAGCTGAAGTTGGAGACAATGTTCTTATTTATCATGGAGTGACATTAGGTGGAACAAACACTAAACCAATTAAAAGACATCCAACAGTTGGTAATAATGTTGTTATAGGTGCTGGAGCGAAGATTTTAGGTCCTATAAAAATCGGAAACAACGTGAAAATTGGAGCAAATTCAGTTGTTACTAGAGATGTTCCTGATAATGCTGTTGTTGTAGGTATACCTGGAAAAATAATATCCATTAATGGAGACAAATTACCTTCTGATGAGGTACAGCGATCCAATTTACCTGATTCTGTCAAAGTACTAATTAGTAGTCTAGAAAATCAAATAGCTCAACTAAATCAATCCTAAGAAACTACTTCAGCTTTGGTACCTTAGAACCTTCCCAGGTAATTCTCTGTTTTGTACATTATTTTCTACTACAACAATACCATTTACTAAAACATGTTCAATCCCTTGAGGATATTGGTGAGGATTCTCATAGGTTCCCATATCAGTAACTGTTTTATCATCAAAGATGACCAAATCAGCCCACATACCTTCCTTAATTATCCCTCTATCATCTATTCCCAATCGTTGAGCTGGAAAACTAGTCATCTTTCTAATTGCTTCTTCTAGTGACAATAATTTTTCTTCCCTAACATATTTCCTTAGTACTCTTGGAAAGGACCCATAAAATCTTGGATGAGGTTTACCATGACTTGTTATTCCAGTTGGTGAAACTCCTTCCCCATCAGTTCCAAACATAATATTTTTGTTGGACATAATTCGTTTGATGTCCTCTTCTCCCATGCTTTCAAGTGTTACTTCTACAGCTCCTTCTTCTTCCAATAAAATATCTAGTACAGTTTCTATATCATCTGTTTTGTTTCTGAGTTTAGTGATTTCTGCTATATTTTTTCCTTCAATATCTTTCCACTTGTCTGTTTTTACGGAAGCTATGAATACCTTATCTGCTCCTTGGATTTTGAACCAATTTTCTGCATGTTCTGATATATCTTCCTCAAAATCCTTTCTTATCTTCTCTCTTTCGTTTTCATCAGCTAATCTTTCAAGAATCTTCTCGATTCCACCCTCATGTACCCATGGAGGTAATATCGTTATCAGAGAAGTCATTCCTCTATTATAGGGGTATTGATCACATTTGATATCTAGATTTTTATCATTTGCTTCCTCTACAAGTTTCAGAGTTTCTTTACTCATTCCCCAATATGAAGAACCTGCTACTTTGAAATGAGCAATCTGACCTCCTTTGCAACCCGATTTTTCAACTATCTCAATAAACTCCTTTACTGCTTCAACTACTTTAGCTCCCTCATCTCTTATGTGAGAGAAATAAAGTCCATCAAATTGTGCAACAGTTCTTGCAACCTCAATCACTTCAGCTGTTTTAGCATAAACTTGTGGGGAATAGACTAAACCTGAACTCATTCCAAAAGCACCAGCTCTCATAGCTTCTTCTACAAATTGCTTCATTGAACCAATCTCTTCAAGTGTTGGATCTCTGTTTTCATAACCAGGACCGCCAGCTATTCTTATAGTCCCAAAACCTACTAATGGAACAATATTCAGAGAAATCTTAACTCGTTCGACCTCTTCTAGATATTCAGCAAATGTTCTCCAAGTTATCTTTAGTTCTGCTCTTGGTGGAAGAAACACATCTAAATCTCTTTTAAATGTTTCAAAACCTTCCTCACTTATAGGTGCCGCTGAAAATCCACATTGTCCAATTACTTCTGTGGTTATTCCTTGTCTTATTTTTGATGAAAGTGAGTTTTCCAATATAATATTTATATCAGAATGACTATGAACGTCTATAAATCCAGGAGATATAACTAGATCATTAACATCAATAATTTTCTCAGCTTCGCTGTCTATCTTTATCTTTATTTGTTCTATTTTTCCATCCATAATCCCAATATCAGCTTTGAAAATGGGTTTCCCTGTACCATCTATAATTCTTCCATTTTTTAGAATTAAATCGTATTTCATAAAATCATATCCTTTCGAGATGAGAATACTCATCAAATTCTAAGATATAAGTTTTGTTTAGAAAAAGAATTCTCTCTGCTTATAAATCGATTTTTGGATTAGTAATCAGAAAAGAGAATGAATGTCAAACTGGAAAAAAATGTTAGTAATTCATATTATGATACATATAGTCAAGTAGTTCTTGGCACTGTTGTTAAAGAAAACACCCTTCTAATTCATCCTTCTAGTTTCGAGAATGATAACATAATTAGACTACTGATTGAATTCTACATTACATCAAATCCTGATTCAAAAATTGGTATTATTCTTTCAGATACTGATTTATTTTCACAATATGTTCTAAAGTGCTCTAAAATAAACGAGAATAAGGTCAATTTATCAATCATAACTTCAAATGATTCTCTCGAGAAAAGAAAGGATAACTATGCAAAATCAAATGTTTTTATTATAACACCTCATCTCCTAAAGAATGACATATTCAGAAATTTTCTTTCTCCAACGAAATTCAGTCTTTTAATTATAGAAGATGCTTTTCTAGCCAAAGGTAAGCATGCTATTGTTAAATTGTTAGAGATTTTTCATCAAAACAACATTTCTACAAGAATTATAGGTTTCACTCCTTTTAACTTCAACAAGATCGAGGTAGTTGAAGAAGTGTGTTCAAATCTACTTATTACTAAAATCGAATACGGTTTGAAAGAAAAACCTGGTTATTTCACAAAAAACGAACGCATAATTTCAGTACCTATAAATAAGCCAATTTATGATTTTTGTTTTGAAATCAACAGATACATCAGAGAATATCAAACATTTCTTAAAGATCAAGGAATTGAAAAACCCATTACTCTAAGAAAGGAATTTCCTAGTTTTATAATGTATGTTAGGTCGAATTTTGAATTTGATCATCAACAAGTTCTCATAAGAAAAGCAATTGAGCTGATAAATTTTCAAACATTAAAGGATCTAGTTGAATCATCCGGAATTGAAGCAGCTATCAAATATTTAGAAAACTTACAGAATAAACATGAAAAACTAGAAGGAGAGGAAGATAAACTAAATAGTCTTCACAGCAGATTTGTGAGAGCTCCAATTTTTCAAGAATTTATGAACGAATTGAAGGAACTATCAAAAACTACTGATCATCCTAAATTTGATAGATTGATTCAACTAATTACAGAATTAAAAGAAAAAGAAGAATCAACGAATTTTCTCGTAGTTGCAAATAATAAAACAGTAGAAAAGAATCTTATCAATTATCTTAAAACAGAGAATCTCATCATTAAAAAACTACCAAGAAGTAAAACAAAGGAAAGAGAGAAAATAAAAACAAGTATACAAGATGGGAAGATTGATGTTTTAGTGACAACTAAATACCTGGATATCGAAATCGACAAACTAATTTTCTTCAACAATCCTACTAGATTTAGCACATATGTTAAAGGAAAAAGCAAATCCAAGGAAACATACATTTTTCTAACTCATCGATCTAATGAAGAAAGAGTTTATTACAATTTCAAAAATAGAGAAAAAACAGCTGATAAGCTCTTAAAAAGTCAAAGAATTAAACAAACACTCATTCAAAACCAACAGATAATATTCAAGAAAAACATGAATCAGAGAATGGATACTCGAACAAGAGCAATGGTAAGTGTTGCAAAAGCTCTTTCTCGAGGGAGAGGTTCATCCACTATTACTATAACAGATACCAAGAAACAAAGAAAACATTCAGAGCAACTAGAATATATACAGTTTCTCTCAAAGTGTTCAGAAGATGAAGCTGAACTAATTTTACTGCATCTATCAGAAAATGACTATTCGAAAATAGAAAGTTTTCCCCTGAAGTTTTTCACACAAATTTTTTCGAAAGAAAGAGCCCTAGAGATCTATGGAAATATAAAAGGAAGGAAACAACTTGTCTCAGAGTAGTAAGATTGAATTGAATCAGAATTGGGAAATTG
>JAGLRO010000214.1 GCA_023136245.1 Candidatus Heimdallarchaeota archaeon | reverse complement strand
TTCTCCACCTGAAAGTTTGGCAACCGTATTGTTCGTAACATGTTCCAAATTCAGAAGCTTGATTAATTCATCCACTTCTTTATGTGATTGCTCTCTTGGTAGATAGAAGATTTTCTTTGGTACAAGAAGATTTTGTTTGACATTCAAGTTTGAAAATAAGTTTTCACTTATGAATTGGTTTACTATTCCAACATTGTAGAATCTAAATTCTCTTCTTTCAAAATCAGACATCTTTGAAAAATTCTGGTTTCTTATATGAATTGAACCACTAGTTGGTAATTCAGTTCCTGCCAACATTTTAACTAGTGTTGTTTTTCCTGCACCTGATGGACCGATGATACTAACTAGTTCCCCTTCCTTTATCTCTAAATCCAAACCTCTTAGGGCTGGAACCTTAACTTCAGTTATCGGATCATGATAGATTTTTATTAGGTCTATGCATCTTATCATTTTTATCACTCCAAATTCCTTGGCATATATTTAGCAAAATTATACTTCATCGCCACAAAGTATATACCATAAAATATCACCGGGATTCCCAGAAAAACAATTATTACCGTACCAAAGGGGAATGGCATTACATAAGGTAATGAATTATATCTGAAACCTAGAAGAATAAAATCTAATAGCTTTATCAGACCATAACCTGAAGCAGCTCCTAGTATTAGTCCTGGTACAATGCATGAGATGAATAATTCCAAAGCAGACAAAAAGATAATTCTATTGGTTGGTATTCCTATCTTCTTCAAAACATCATGTTTCGTGATTCTTCGTTGTAGAATTTTCATTGGATTTGAGATGCTTGTAAATGCAACAGCTGCAATACATATCAGTATTCCAAATATAAATTCAGCAACTAAGAGAGAATAAAATGGGATTAAATTGTTAAGTCTAGTTTCATAGTTTTCTGCTGATACTTCCACATCGATATTCAAATCCTTTTCAATCTGAATTGCAAAATTTTCTGGATCTGTTCGTGATGAGATTTTTATTAATAATCTATCAAAAGTTGTTCCAACCAAATTCAATGTTTGGTTTATTGTAAGAAAATTCTCCCATGAAGTGACTAACGAAAATTCATTAAAGCTCTGCATGTAACGATTCTGGTTTGTAATTGGTCCAACATCATAGAAAATTGGGAAATAGTCAAAAACACCTGTTATATTAAAATGATATTCTACTATGGAAGAGTTTACATTCGAATAGAATGTGAACGTTGGCTCTTCTTGAGCTAATAGGGAATCGAAAATATTCGAGACAAATATTGAATTGTTTTGATTAAGATTAGTAATGCTTTCATCCCAGTTAGGAGTTAAGTATTTAGGAGGTTTTTGAATCGTAGCTAAAAATTCATTCGGATTATCAAGAACCATGATATTTAGGACACCATTTGTTGCTCCATATTCTCCATAAAGTCCATGATAAACGGTTATATTTGTTATACTAGAGATCTCATCATACAGGGAAAGATTACTCCTAAGAGTTTGATCTAAAGTATTCCAATTTTTGATATATAAATCACTTCCATTATAGAAATACGTCTCTATATTGACATTATCTTGGATATTGACAGGGGTTACTATGAATGGTAAGATTATTCCTATTAGTATAAGATAAGTTAGAAAAGTATTGTTAAAAAGATCAATATCAGATCGAATTTCAACCATTGAAAATGAGAAGATATTTTTTCTTGAAAGCCATGTAATCTTACTTAAAACAATCATAATTAGTTTATGTAATTCCTTTAATATGAGGCCTAAACCTAAAAGAGAAATCATAACACCTATCCCCATTAGATAAACAAAAACCATAACTAATATAGAATTTTCAGCACCGATGATCTGAATTCCAAATAACTGAAAAAGCCAAAAAGCGAGTAGGGTTTCTCCTGCTCCAATGATGATAATTAGGAAATAATGCAGTCGAAATCTTTTAAGTAAATGAACCATCTTTCTTGGTATTTTCTCAATTTTTCTTTTTGTTCTTGATTGTTTAATTATTCTTGGTAATGAAACAAACATTAGAAAAATGAATGTTAAACCCATAGCGATAGGAAGACTGTCGAAATTAATTCCATAGATCTCTGAACCAAAACTTACAAATCTATCAATTTTGAGTAGAGGTGGAAGAAGCACAAGTGTTATTACAAAACCTAATCCTGTTGCTATTATTGATTCAAATAGTTTCATTGAGGTATATACAAACGAAATATTTCCAGTAGAGACACCCTTTGATCTAAGAATTCTTATTTCTTGAGCAAAACTAGCTCCAAAAAGCTCGTTAACTTCAAATATTAAGAACCAAGCAAGATAGAGAATAGGTATTGAAATGAATATTATAAGAAATTGAGTCGTTTGAAGAGTGAAAGTGATGTCATTAAAGACATAATATAATTCATTCAAAAACATCCAATCACTAGCTGAATCAAAAGAGAATTGATAAGGAGAATCAACTTGAAGTTCCTCTATTTCTTCAATTAAAATATTAACCTCGTCAAAACTGATACCTGAAAAATCATAAAGCATCTGTATATGTCCAAACAGATCTAAATTGAATCTAGTTATATTTCCAAAATTCCTTAGATAGAATTCTTTTGGAGCTATTATATTATCAAAAGATGTTATTGCTTGAATTGGGTCAAAAGGGACATCATTTTCTTTACATAGATTTCTCAAGTATGAAAGAGATGGTGGTTTGTAGATTCCTACAACTTTAAATTCAGTTGAATCCACCTCTATTGTTTCAACGTAGCCACTTGCATTTACAATGATATTATCATTAATCTCAATATCATAAGTGTCAGCAATGTCACTTGCTATTAATACTTCACTTAAATTAGATGGAAGAGATCCCTCTTCTATAATAGACGAGATAACAGAAGTGTAGTTTTCAGTAAAACCTAGATAACCTAGATATGAGATATAGTTAGCATATTCTGAAAAATTATATCCTGTTACATAGCTATATAGGGAGTATTGATACCCTCTTAATGAATTTGAATAAACAGCTGTACTAGAAGTAAGTTTCAGGAGGATTTCATTTATAGCAGCTTGTGTAATGTTTTCATTAATAACACCAAGTCCTGAATATGATTCTAGACTAAGAGTGTATAAGATAGATTTGAATCCATCGTTGTTCAAATCTGCAGATTCTACATGATTAACGATTAAACTTGCTCGTTTGGAATCAAATAAAGTTGTACTTGTAACAATGATCGAAGAAAGAATCGTCAAACCCAACAAACTAATAGTCAATCTTCTTTTGTTGGATTTCCAAAGCGAGAATATCAGACTTGAAGAATTAGTTATAAAAAGCCAGATGTTTGTAAAAATTAACTTTGGTTTTGAAACGTTTTCAACAATCGGTCTTAATAGAAAAGCTCTAAGCTTCCTCAGCGAATAGTTTATTCTTTTATAAAATATCAAGTAAATAATCCCCAAAACTAAAAGTGGAACTATAATTGCTGCCCAATATCTAACCCAGAAATATGTAAAGGCTGAAAGATTCTTGAGATTGAATAGTAAAGGGTTTTGAGATTGTAATATATGTAAATCGCTAAGAATATTAAGAGAAACTACATATCTATCAAGAAACCTATATTCCGATTCACTTCTTGTTTCCACTAATGATGTATAGCTTATGATATAGGAACTATTTTCAAAGATATAAGAAGACAAAGAATAGAAATAATTGACCCTACTAGCATTTGTCACATCAATTGTTTCAGCAGTCAATGTTTGAAAATCATCTCGAATAATAACAATTTTGGGGATACTTGAATAGTAGAAACCACTGTCCCTAACCTCATAAATATTTTCAAATCTTTGAATTACATAATAACTATTATTTTCATAAATAAAAATCTCAAGATTTTCGACATAACTATATCCAGTGGATATCTCTAAAAAGTTAAAAAAATCAACACTTTCGTTAACACTAAATTTCTTACTGTACAACACACCTGAAAATGATTGATAAAGTATTATCCTAAATTGAAAATCATCTCCAACAATCAGTCTTGAATCAAACCAAATAAAATCAGTGGGGATGATTTTAGTTGAGTTATAATAACCGTTCTCATTTATCCCTACAATTACCAATTCTTGTCCAACATATAAATCGATTGAATACCGATCGAAATCGTGTAAAGTAAAAACAGTTTGGTTGATAACACACATAGAGCGAATTGTATGACCATCATAAGGAATAATGTATTCATTAGTAATTTCTGTTCCATTGTCATGGATTTGTAAGTCATTAACAGATGTGTTTCCTTGAGAGTAATCAGAATAGAGTATGTGCAAAACGTTATTTTCATATTGCAAAAATAGGGGTATATATCTGGATATAGAAGAGAAAACACGAGTGTTTTCCGAACCAGATTCTGACCAATCATATACTCTTACTAAAGTTCCAAAATAACTCCCTGAGTAGGAATATACCAATTTAACTCCTGAATCCGTCAAGTATGTTTCAAAGATTTCACCAGGATTGATTTGCCTATCAATTTCCATTACTTGATTATTAATTATATGAAGGATTACAAATGAACCATTATAGTAACTTATTTGAACAAAATTATGGAAATTACTATCGTTATCTATAATCATTTTGGTTCTTATTTGTGAGAGATCTTCGCTGTATTTTGAGAGTAAAATCGGTTGATCAATGACAGGATCATTTATAGAAGAAACTGTTAAAGCTGAAAAACTAAGAGATAGAAAACAAAATAGAAAGAAAGTAACAATTAAGCTTTTTTGGAGCTTTATAGGCATAGGCATCATATATCACTTACAATTATAAGTATAACTTAATTAGACTATAAACCCTAAAAAAACTGTTTGTGTATAATAATACACAATTATCACGATTGCTCTTTTTTACCCTCTCTAAGTGTTAGTAACCAAACTTGATTGAAAAGATAAGAAAAAACTACAACAAAGAATCCTACAGACAAAACAAAGAATGTCGCTACAATAGCTGATTGCCAAATCGGGTGATTTTGATGAGTAAGAACTTCACTTTTATTCGTGAAGAAACCTCCAACGAATGTTGATGGAGCGAGTATTAAACTCACTATGAAGAAAATCTTATTGTCAATCCATTTCTTGTTAAACTTTTTAATACCTTCTCTTAGAACTTCAGTATCATCAGTTTTTGTTTTGCTCATTAATTCAAATGGTAGATAAAACGATAATAAATCTATCGACCAAACCAGAATAACTTAGAAAACACTTTTCCCTAAAAATATAAACAGAAAAAAAGAAAAAGAAAATTAATCTCCGTGCATTTTCTTCTTCACTTTCTTTATTTCACCCATAGGATGAGTTGAAACCACTTCTTCGACTTTCTTACCTTTTGCAATTTGCATTAAAATTGTTTTTATTTCTTCAGAAACTTCTTCACCAGTTCTTTCTTTCATCTTCTTTATCATTGCTTTTATTTCCTTAGGAGATTTGCCTTCTGCTGCTTCTTTTAGATGAGCCATCATTTCTGGAGATATTCCACTTGACATCTGATTCATTGGTTGCATCATTTGTTTCATGGGTTGCTCTTCTAGAGATTCA
>JAGLRO010000213.1 GCA_023136245.1 Candidatus Heimdallarchaeota archaeon | reverse complement strand
GACAAAACTATTACTCCATCCATTACTGTTTCCTCTACACCAAATCTAGATATAGTATTTTCTCCTGCTTGAATATCAGAGATGTATAAAGATGTTGAACCATAGTTCTTGACAATGGAAGAAAGTTCAAAAGCTTTGATCCTTTGAGATGACGTCTCCTTTACTTTGTGTAAGAATACGGAAAATGAATCCATAACCACTCTGTCAGGTTGAAATTTATCCATAGTATTCTTTATATCATCTAAATTTCTGTTTACATTCATCTCATCTTGAGGAAAGTAGATGATTTTAATCATTTTCTCTTTTTCTAGTTTATCAAAATTACACCCATAACCCAGTGCTATTTCCTTTATTCTATCTGAATCTTCTTCAGTGGAAATAAACAATCCCTTCTCATTTCTTTCAGTACCTTTACAGATGAACTGTATTCCAAGAGTAGTTTTACCAGTACCTGCAACTCCTGATAAAAGAATAGAACTTCCTTTAGGAACACCTCCCTTTAAAATAGCATCTAATCCTTTAATACCTATTTCTGTTTTTTGTTTTCTTTCTCCTAGTTTCATCTTTTTCTTTTTTAGTTCTAATATTGGAGCAAGTATCTTAATTCCCTTAGATGTAATTACGAATGGAAATGGAGTAATGCTAATTTCTCTTCCTCTCATCTTCACAATTTTCAGTTGCCGTTGTTGATCTCCTCCAAAGTCATCGGTATATAAATATATTATTCCATCAGCAATTGCAAATTCAGGACTTTTTGTAATATCTTCTATTTGGTATTCTCCTACATAGAATGTTGTACAATTCAATACAGCTAATTGAACAGCTAGATCATAGCAGAATCTTCTGAATTCATATTCGCTTTGAGCAAGATCCCTAATAGCTTTGAAAGAATCGATGCATAATATATCAGGTTGAATTTCTTTTAATAATTCGGTAATATTTTCGTAAGCCTCTTCTATCGAAGTAGTTCTCAACATGCTCCCAATATCTCGATATACAATTTTCTCATTAAACACGCTAGAATCAAAGAAATCGAAAGATTGCATGAATTTTATTACTTTGGACATAGGTTCTGATAGTGTTGTAATGTATAGTGCTTTTCCAGGATTATTAAACAGAAGTTGATGTATGAGTATTGTTTTTCCTGTTCCAGGTGGTCCAGCAATAAAATTTAGAGAATTTAATGGAAATCCACCGCTAAGAATTTCATCAAAATTTTGAATTCCTGTTTTCAGTATCTCCATAAAATCACTTCTTCATTTCCTCCAATAATTTCTGAATAATTACCTCTCCCGTTAGAGATGCTAGAATTTCGATGAGGTTAACGATCAGATCATTAAAGGCGTCAGATATATTTGGATGCTCTTCTTCTTTCAACTGAAAGCGAAGATTTTCAAATTCGAGATCATCTTTAATTTCAATTAATGTTAGTATTGGATATTTACTTTCTGACATTTCTATACTTCGTTTTAGTATAGTAGTTACTGTAAATTTTCCCAATGTTGGCAAGAGTCTCTGCCATACAATCTGCATTAAATTTTCATAAATTGTTAGAATAGCATTTTCTTCTTTTACTATACCTACTTTTTCTTGTAGGATTTTGCGTACTTTTTCTTTCTTCAAATCATTAATAGCTTTTATCTCCATCACCTTTATCATTAATAAATTCTGAATATTGATTGATGTGATTAGAATCAATTATCTTTTTGACAAATCTAATTAGTCGAGGTTTTGAAATTGGTTTGTTCAAAAGAGGAATATTTGGTGGAACTTCTATATTTGCATAACCTGTTATTGCTAAACATCTTACACTAGAGTTTAATTTTCTGAGTTCTTTAATTAATTCTACTCCTCCCATTATAGGCATAACAATGTCTGTTATCACAAGATTATAGGATTTGTTATAATAATCTAAAGCTTCAAGACCATTTGATGCAGTATTTACATTATACCCATTTTTCTCAAGCAATAGTTTTGTAATCTCTCTAACATCGTCATCATCTTCTACTAGTAGTATCTTTCCTTCACCAGGATCTGGATTAGTTTCTTCCTCCTGTATCACTTCCTGTACTTCTCCAGTAAATTCCGGTAAATAGATGTTAACTTCTGTACCTTTATTGATATCACTTTTTATATTTATGAAACCGTTGGATTGACGAACAATTCCATAAACTTGTGCTAAACCTAAACCACTCCCTTTACCTGTTTCTTTTGTTGTGAAAAACGGTTCAAACGCTCTATCTAAAACCTCCCTTTCCATCCCTATACCATCATCTTTAATTTGAAGTTTTACATACTTCAATTCCTGGTTAATTTCCTCATTTTCAAAATCTACTACATCTCCACTACCAACTCTTTTAACTGAAAGAGTTATATTTCCTTCATCTTTAATGGCATCTCTTGAATTTAAGATAAGGTTCATGAGAAGCTGTTCAAGTTGAACTGGATCAATCAGGACTTTTACACCTTCAATGGAAAACTCTATATTGATAGTTTCGATTATAGAAGCTCGAATAACTGATTTGAAATCATCAAGAAATGGTTGAATATTAATAGGAGTTGGTGATACCACTGCTTGACGACTAAAATCAAGCATTTGTTTAACAAGAGATGCTCCTCTTTCACCTTGTCTTAAAACTAGTTTTAGAAGATCTTGAAGTTCAACATCATCAATTTTTGAGGAAACTAAATCTATTGCTCCTATAATCGAAGCTAAAATGTTATTGAAATCATGTGCAATTCCACCAGAAAGTTGACCAATGGTAGCTAATCTCTCTTGATGAGCAATTCGTCTTTGCAATTCGCGTTCTTCTGTGACATCATGAATAGATAATAGCCACCCATGAACAAAATCAGTTTTTATATCATTAATTTGAGCTATGAAAATTCGATTTTCTATTATAACCTCTTTTCTTCCAAATAAGGCTATTTCATCAAAATCTACAATTTCTGATTGCAAAACGCTTCCTACATTGTGATAAATTCTTTCTAAGAACTCCTTTCCAACTTTATTTGCTAAAAGAATTTGTTTTTCTCTATTTAAGAGTATAATTCCGTCAGAACTATGTTCTAAAACTGTTTCTAATTCATCCTTAGCTGACATAACTACTTTCATTCTCTGAAGAGTTTCTGATATGTTGTCAGCTATTCTGAATAGGAACCAGATTTCATCTTCTCTATATGCGTTTTCTTTTGAAGAACCAATTGAGATAAAACCAACTAC
>JAGLRO010000212.1 GCA_023136245.1 Candidatus Heimdallarchaeota archaeon | reverse complement strand
TTGGATTTGGAATGGATATAGATTTAGCTGAAGATTATGAAAAAATTAAGAAATACGTAAGTAAAATAAAAAATGTACCTTATACTCCAGGTGTTTCTTAACGTATTTTTTCTCTCTTTGTCTTCAAGTAAATGTTATATAGTTGTTGTGTTTCTTAGTACTGTTTGCGATGAAATATCCCGTTCTTTTATTAGCTGGAAGAGATACTGAAAGAAGGGAATTGATGCAGGTTCTTGATCCTGATGAGAAGTACAAATCTAAGGCTCTAATTCCTCTTCTAGGTAAAACTATTCTTGAATGGGTTGCTGAAGAATTCCTTAAATCACCTTATGTAGATGAAGTTTTTGTATTGGGTTTATCTGAAGATGATATAAAACTTAATGGACCAATTTATCATATCCCAATTGATCTAAATACCTCAATTGGTCAAAAATATAGAGCTGGTTTAGACTATCTAATTGAAAATAACAAAGTACAAGATGAATTAATTTATTGCAGTTCTGATTGTCCTGGAATCAAAGTAGAAGCTATCAACACATTTATCGAACATGTTCACAACAATAAGGGATATGATTTTATTGCCACTACTGTCCCTGAGGATGTAGTTGAGACATCTTTTCCAGATTCAGGCAGAGGTGTTGCTCGTCTCAGAGATGAAAATTACACTCAAGGTGAACTAGCCTGTGTTAGTCCAAAACTAATAATTGAACATCAGCATGAGATAGATGAATTCACCGAATTAGGAACGAGAAGAAAACGATCTTTCATGACTATCATCAGATTAGTAGCAAAGAGACCAAGTACTTGGTACAGACTCTTCAAAATTATCATTGGTAGAGGAAAATTAAAAGATGTGATTATCGCTTTTTCACGTGCATTTAAACTTAAAGCCGATGCAGTAGTTATAAATGATGCAGGCTTAGCATTCGATATGGATTTACCTCAGGATTATAAAAAATTGGAAAAATACATAGCCAAAATAAAGAATATCCCATTGAAAAAATAGTTTTATCCTCATTCATCAATGAGCTCTGAATTATTCCTTTTCTTAATGAATGAAAAGATTCCAAGTGTAACAGCTTCTGATGGAAATTCATATGACACTATTCACGTAAAATACGATGATTCATTTGTACTAGGGTTCGATGATGTAGATGAAGTCGATGTATTTTATGATGCTCAAACTGGATTAATTCTAAGATCAATAGAAAAGGACACTGCAAGCAATTCTCAAGTTGAATTCTTACCTTCTGAAGTAGTCATAAAAAGAGCTGGACTTATTCCATTCCCATTCACCGGTGTAATTGTAAGTTTTGTCACAATAGGTTTGATAGCTGTTTTCATAAGAAAGAGAAAATAGTTTCTCTTCTTCCTTGTTTTTTTTCTTAATATTTAATATTCAATCATATTATTTGGAATTCTATCGCGGATACCTCTACCACTTTTTTTAAATATCATGTATGGGTGAATCATTAATGGGGAAAAACCTATGAAAAGGGGTCTAAGTTATTTTATTTGCGTAAATATAATTATATCTATTTTTGTCGGAGGTCTAATAAGTACCAATTCTGTAAATGCTTACCAGATCCTAAATACTGGCGATCAACTCTTATATGAAGAAGTTATCTATGACCATTATACAGGTAGCAATCAGTATTGGTATGAATTTGAACCTGGATATCCTTATGACTATTTAAAATCATATTGGAATGTTTATGACGATCAATATTTCGATATGAAGCTTCATAGTTATGTAACCACAAATGCAATCGATCCAAATCAAGTATGGGCTAATCATACTTCTTCAAAATATGATCTGTACAATCATCATTATTATGAAGATTATAAATTCGATTACGGTACATCATATAGTTGGTTTCTTGATTATACAAATGATTACTATAATTATGATAACTATAATTACAGTAGTTTCTATTGGGATCAATGGTTTCCTGCAAATCCAAGTGTAATAAACTTTGATTTTTCACATAATTTCGGTACAACTGTATTTAATGGTACAACTTCTATGTCCTTCACAATTAATGGCGCTTCTCGTCTACTTTCAATTGATATCTATGACTACTACTACAGCTCTCCATCTTCATGGTTATCGGACTACTATGGCATTTCATATACTCAATATGAAACATTCACTCATTCTATTAGATATTATGTAGACAGTACAACTGGTATTATTATCTCAATGGATGAACAAACAAGATATGTAGGATATTATTCATTTTCAGATTATAGTACAGAACTTGGAACCAATGTAGTTTGTAATGTCGATTATGATGAACAGAATATCTATAAATGGACACTTACTGAAACTTCAGCAGCATATACTCCCGCTGCAACCGATCTTGATTTACCTGGAGCTCTTTTTGGAGCTTATGATACC
>JAGLRO010000211.1 GCA_023136245.1 Candidatus Heimdallarchaeota archaeon | reverse complement strand
ATCTTTACTCTCTGTAAATTCAGGTGTTTCGATTAGCACTTCAACTCTAGCTTTTTCTGTTTCTGCTTTATCTTTGAATCGCCAGTCAGCAGGTGCTAGTTCTAGTGCTTTTGAATAAGCTTCTACTGCTTCATTAAAATTCAGCTGTTTAACCAGAAGAACTGCATAATTTAACCATAAATCAGGAACATCAGGATTTGTTTTAAGACATATGTGAAGTACTGAAGTAGCTTCATCGTATTTTTCTTGCTTACTTAATGCTGAAGCAAGATTCATTCCTGTTGAATAAATAGATGGATCTATTTCAAGCGATTTTGTGTAATATTTTGCTGCTTCGTCATAATCTTGTTTTCTAAAGGAAAGCAAATCACCAATCATTGCATAAAACTTAGCATTGTCTTGTTCAATTTCAGTGATTGTAGTAAACTGTTCTATAGCTTCATCTATTTTATCTGTTTTAGCATAAAGCATCCCTAGATTGTTCAAAACAGCTATATTTGTTTTATCAAGTTTTAGAATTAGCTTGTAAATTCCAATTGATTCATCCAATAAACTAAATTTCTGAGCTACAACACCTAAAAGAATCAATTGTGGAATACTCTCTGTTTTGGTTATCTGATTCCTTAGTTTAGTTGAAAATAGCAAGATTATATTCCTAAGATATTCAGTCTCTTTTTCATCGAACTGATATTCAGAGAATCTGTTAATATCTTCTTGGGACAAACCTAAAGTATTATTCAAATGATCTGCAACTTGATCCAAAACAATCGTTATTTTCTGATTTATATTTTCTAATTGATCAACATCATTTTCTGAAGTTTCCTCTGTTTTCTTTGATAATAAGAGAAGATTTTTTAGTGAATTCTCTAAAGGAGCATCACCTAGTTCTATCAAAACAATTTCATCCTCTTTCAGAGAAGGGATAAATTCTGGAATTTCTGGAGGTTCTGGAGGTTCTGGAACAGCTTCAGGAACAGGTTCTGTTATCATTGGAGGAGGAATTTGCGGAGTAGTAGGGATTTCCTTCGCGTCTGGAGGTGAGGGTATTGGAATTTCATTATCATGATTTGGTTGCAACTCTGTAGTTTCCCCAACTGAAATTTCTTCTAGATTGAATGAAATATCTTGAATTTCATCGCTCTCTTTTACTTGTACCGTTTGATCTATAGAAGATTCTATAATAGGATCCTCGATTTTCTCAAATAATTCATTTGATAATGGAGCTTCTTCATCAGGATGAGGTTCTTCGTCTCTTCTATCAATCATAGCTAGAATTTTTTCTGCTTTTTTCTTAACTCCTATGCTTTCATCATTAAGAGCATTTTTGATAAATAACTCTACCATATCTGTTTTTTCACTTATATTAGCAAACACATCCAAGGTATTCATACGAACTAAATCATCAGAATCTTTCCTAAGTAAATTTTCTAACTCTGACATAGCAAAATCAGCTTCAATCCCTACAGCTTTTAGCTCATGTAAACCATCTAATCTTTCGATGACATGTCTAGATTTAAGTTGTTTCAGGATTTTTTTCCTCTGTTTATTTGAAATCATTGGAGTTCAGTTATTAAGATATTACAATGCATGCTTTAAAAATAATTTTAAAGTTGTATATGGATAAGAAAAAATGGGAAAAAAAACAGATTATAATTTTAGTTCTAAATGATTCATCACATATTTGCAGTGCTCACGAAGCGTAGTACTTGGGATTTTGCAGAATCTGGAGATTTCTTCTTTTGAAATTAGTTGTTGACCAGCATATCTTTGACCAACTAAATTTGTAGCAAGAAAGATACATGAAACACTGAAGACACTTGGTCTTCGACTGTTATTTTTGATGTCACTTAATTTGATAGCTAATTTTTCAATTGTTGTTAACAATTTCTCGACATTTAATTCATCATTTGGATTGATGAAACTTAACCTTTCTCTCAAATCTGTATTGGATTTAAGCTTGGCCATGTACTTTGGGACAAACTCTCTTGCAGAGCTGGAACGATAATTCATATTGTTTTCAATGATGTAATCTCTAACTGCTTTAGCTGAAAGCTTGCAGTTATGAGCTTTGAATATACTTACAATATCGTTGATACTGACAGCTCTACCCTTATTCTTCATGTGCTTGATAACTATAGCTGTTGCAATTAGAAAGATATTAGTGATTTTTCTATTCTTTCGTTTCTCTGAATTATACTTCTTCTTCAGTTCAAAGAGAACATCATTTCTTTCATTTTCTGTTAAGCCTAATTTTGTTAAAATGGCCAAAAGTCTGCTTTTGTTTTCTTCAACTGCGTGATATTGACTTGAATCTACATTTCTTAATCTTCTGAAAAAGTCTCTCTGTTCACCAGCACGAGCATCAAAATATTTGAAGTAAGTTGATTTTCCTCTCCTACTTTCAGGAGAGCCCATCCTCTCACCATCGGTTCCTCTGTCCACAAAATGCGAGCCTTCAATAATCCTGTCGACTACTGATCCACAATGTTTACACACCAGGTCTGAAATTGTTTTAACAAACATTTCTTTGTTACAGTCTGGACATTTTAAGTCCTCTTCAATGACTAGAATCTCTGACATTTTTTCTCTATCATCACATCAGTTAAGTCACTTATATACTGAGACAGACCTCATTGAAAGTGAACAAATAGTATCTCCCAGAATGCTTACATACATGTTTTAGGAGTTTAAATTCACTTTCAAAAGAGTGAAAGTAATCCAGTTATTTATCGAATTACTACTAGTGAAATCCCATAAGTTCGAGCTATAATTTTTGTTGCTATAGGAAAAGTTATCGTCAATTTTTCTCTACTTACTTCTTTTTCCATTCCTAATCCTTTCCAATTCCGTATCAAATCTCCTTCTTTCACTTCACTAACAAAACTAAGTCGAAGTTTTCTTTCGACAAAAAGAATTCCTTATAAAACTATCTGTTGACCCTATTGATGGTCTTCTCTTCTTGGA
>JAGLRO010000210.1 GCA_023136245.1 Candidatus Heimdallarchaeota archaeon | reverse complement strand
GAATTACTTTTGATGATCAAGGCAGTAAAGAATGGATTGCCAATCATTATAGAAGGTCCTGTAGGAACTGGAAAAACTGAAATGGCTAAGGCTCTTTCATTAAGTCTAGAACAGCAATTTGTTAGAGTAGATGGTGATGATAGTTTAACATCAATTAAACTTAAAGGATGGTATGATCCTCCACTTGTAATCGAAAAAGGATTTTCTCGTGAAACATTCATCCCAGGTCCTCTCACACAAGCAATGGAAGAAG
Organism: Candidatus Heimdallarchaeota archaeon; assembly: GCA_023136245.1. Classification (GTDB taxonomy): domain Archaea; phylum Asgardarchaeota; class Heimdallarchaeia; order Heimdallarchaeales; family Heimdallarchaeaceae; genus UBA460. The sequence goes on along the minus strand of JAGLRO010000210.1, from coordinate 5,429 downwards.
GAGGAATATTCTTCTACAATGAAGTAAATAGAGCTCCTTCTGAAACTATTAATGCTGTTTTAACAGCTCTTGATGAAAGATTAATTACTATTCCACAATTAGGTGAAATAAAAGCTAGCGATGATTTTGTCACAATTTTTACTTACAATCCTCTAGATACTGTAGCAACTAATCCCTTGCCTAAAGCATTCTATGATCGTTGTATATGGATTTATGTTAATCATCAATCTTTAGAAGAAATGATGCAAATTGTTGAACTCCGAACAGGAATTAGGGATAAACTTCTTACTCAAATATCTTGTGAAATTGTTCAAACATCTTTGAATCATCCTGAATTGGAAAGTGGAACAACAGTAAGAGGTGCTATTCAACTAGTACAACTCTATACTCAAAATGAGGAAATTAATGAAAGTACTTTAATTGATCGTGCAATAGCTGTTCATTCTCGTAAAATTAGGTGTAAAACTTCAAGTAAAAAAGATGAGATAGAAATAATTGAAGAGATTGTTTCGAAAATTCTTTCCAGATATGAAGATGAGAGAATAATACGAAAAAAAGAAAACTAGGTGACCTTACTTCCTCAATTGTAGGGGATGAACCGTTTCCAATCCTTCCATCCAAGCTTGCTGGTCGAATGACTATCAACCAGATCCATCTAGAATTAGGTAAACAAAACGAAGATATGACTAGAATTTTAGAATTAGCTGAACAAGCTGCTGAAGAGAAAAATCTAGAAGGTCTCATACTGATTGCGACAAATTACCCTATTATTGTTGCTAAACTGTTGAATGAAATGGAAATCAGTGAGCATATACTAGATCAGCTAAGTGGAGAGGATTTGATCCAGCTGTATTCTAGAACGAAAAAGAATTTAGATTATAAAATCAGAAAAAAGATGCTTGATAAATTAATACCTTTTATTACTGAAAAAGCTAAAATTATTTACAGAAGAGGAGTTTCTTCATCGGTGTCGAAATATGTTGATTATGAACCTGGTGATTCTTGGGAAATCGAGATGACTCTTGAAAAGATGCTTGGTTTTGGTAAATTGATTCCTGATTATGAAAGTATTGTAGTCAAGGAACCATCACAAACAAAGAAAAGCATTGTTATATGTATAGATAAAAGTCTTAGTGTCTTACGATTAATCCATCAAATTGTATTAGTAGCGTCTGTTCTTTCGCTCTCGGTAAAAAAAGAAAATTTTGCTATTATTGATTTTGATTCAGAAGCTCACATTCTAAAATCCATGATTAAAAGCTTACATCCTGAATTTGTAGTTGAACAAATTCTAAATATTGAAAGCGGAGGAAAGACAAATCTAGAAGAAGCTTTAGTTCTTGCTCATGATCAGCTTATTCAAAGTACTTCAAGAAAAAAAATTATTTATCTAATCAGCGATTTAGAGAGAACTGTAGGTAAGAATCCTTTACCTATTATTAACAGAATTCCTGATTTACGTGTTATTTATGCCAAAACATATAGAAGAGTTTCTTTTGTTGATGAGATTATCTCCCTTCCGAATGTTTTGATGGTTGAATTAGATAGAAACTCTGATCTAGTAGAACTCACATCTAAACTAATCAGCTAGGAGAATTTTTCCTTCTTTTTCTATTGTTTAGAAAAGCGATTGTTTGATCAAATAGAATAAATAACAATCCTATCCCATCTAGAACTCCACCTTCAATGAGAGCTTGCTTTCTATTTAGAATATAATCTATTGATATATTAGCTTCATAAATGAAAGATTCTGTTTTGTTCCATTGATCTACGAGAGTTATGAGATAAACTGTGTTGATCTCGCTTGTTTCATTCAGAGTTAATGTGTAGCTATTTTCATTTTCTGTATCTATTATCCTTGAAACAAAATAGCTGTTTACTATTGCTAGATTAACTTGATCATTGTATAATTGAATTAGTTGATGATATGTAATATTTCCATCATAATAATTCAGAGTGATGTTATCGAAATTCGTAAAGAAATTTGAGAAAGTTGAGTTGTCAGTCAACATTATTGTAGAATTATAGGAAACAATACCTGTTTCACTCTGAAATTGGATTTGTACGGCTGTTTGAGGTTTGTTTTCAAAAGCTAATCCCAAAGTTGGATCGAAGAACGTTAGAGTATCAACATAATCAGCTGATATTTCATAACTCATTGTCCTTTCTTTGCCAATTACTGGTCCTAAGATTAAACCTAAAATTATCAGAAAACCACCCAGTAACGTCAACTGTCTTTTAATCCTTTTCCATATATTTACCAGAATATTCCCAAACCTCTTCCTTTCTCCTTTAGTTTTTCTTCTATTCTTTTTGAAAATTGGAATCAAAATTATTATAATCCAGGTTATTGCAAGAAGTATTTCGATTGAGTACTGTTCTATGTACAAATCAAGAGTGTTTCCTAGAAGTGCTTCTCTTTCTTGTTGGGAGAGATTAATAAAAAACAATCTTTGACCTTCACTTAAAGAATAAATTTCCCAATTTGGAAAAATACCTAGTAAAGTTAGAGGGAAAAATAACCATGGCATATTTTCGAATCTCAAGAAAATAGATAAATCATAGATATTAGTATCAATTGGCCAGAAAAGTAAACTTGGTCCCCAACTTAAATCTAAGAATATGTGTAACAACCACATTATTGATATGAGTTTAAGGAAACGAGTTATTCTGAATCCCCTCATAAGTTCATCTGCTGATTTATCGCTAAATTTCTCGATTACTATCATGGAGAATATAATGAATGTAGGAATAATCAGACTATGAGTGTATGATCTATGATATCCAAAAAATATATCTAAGTCTGGAAGAGCTGCAAAGAGATTTATGAGAATAAATTCCCATCTGTGAGCTTTAAAGTATTCTTTATTCTTCTTTGATAGAAGTAACCAAAGTGCTAATCCTTGTAAAGTAAAATGAGTTGTTGTATATGCCATTTGATTCACCAAATAATTTAGTTCTTAATTACATGTTTCTTTGTTTTATTTAGTAGTTTTTATACTAATAATTCTTTATATTGATTGAATATAGTAAATTGTTAAGCATGAAGTAACACTTATTATACCATTAAAAATAAAGAAGGTATACTATTAGGGTAAATGAAAATGGATATTATTAATATTGAAAGATTTAGAGACTTTTTCCAGGGATATCAAGATGAAAATGGTCGCTATATCTATATCGAGCAAATTCAAAGAATGTCATTAGAGGGATTAACCTCACTTATTGTAGACTATGATGATTTACTTAGATTTGATCCTGAATTAGCTGGGAAATTAAGAAGAGATGAAGAACAAAACATAGATCCTGAGAGCACAATTGAAGAAGCTGATTCAGCTCTCGAAGACGTATTAAAAATTGAGGATAGGAGTTATGTTTTAGAAGCTCAGAAAAAGAAAGAAGCTTTTCATGTTCGTTTTTTCAATATTCCTATGCTAGTAGACTTGCGTCGTTTGAGAGCTGTACATCTTGGTCATTTTATAGCCATTGAAGGAATAATCATTCGTCAAAGTGTCGTTAAACCTCTTTTAGTTGAGGGAAAATTCCAATGCAATATTTGTGGAGAAGCTCAAACAATTTCTCAAGAAGAAGGAATTTATCGTGAACCCAGTTTCTGTGTAAATCCTGAATGTGGTAAAAAAGGTCTGTTTAATCTGCTAGCAGAAGAATCGAAGTATACAGATTTACAATCAATATCAATTCAAGAACGTCCTGAAACACTTCCTCCTGGGCAAATACCTCGAACAGTTCCTGCAAGATTAGTGGGTGATTTAGTAGATACAGTTCGAGCAGGAGATAGAGCAATAGCTTTTGGAATTCTGAAAATGAAAAAGGCTGAAAAAAGAGGAAGACTTGCAACCTTTGATCCATGGTTGGATGTGAATTTCATTTCTTCTAGAGAGAAAGAGTTTGAAGAAATCGAAATCGATCCAGAGACAGAACAACAGATTATAGAACTATCTAGAGATTTAAGTATCCATCGAAGAATAATCCGTTCAATTGCACCTTCTATTTATGGGATGGAAATTATCAAAGAAGCATTAGCAACTGTTCTTTTTGGTGGAGTATCAAGAGTTGCTCCTGATGGTATGAAACAAAGAGGAGAATCTAATATTCTTATTGTTGGAGACCCTGGAGTAGCAAAGTCTCAGCTTCTTCAATTTATCTACAGATTAGCGCCAAGAGGTTTACTTACTTCAGGTAAAGCTAGTTCAGCAGCAGGTTTAACAGCAGCTGTTTTAAGAGATCCAGAAACAGGTGAATTTGCATTAGAAGCGGGAGCTCTAGTTCTAGCAGATCGAGGAATTTGTGCAATAGATGAATTTGATAAGATGAATCCTATAGATCGTTCTTCAATACATGAAGCGATGGAACAGCAAACCGTTAGTATAGCAAAAGCAGGAATTGTTGCTCAATTAAATGCTCGTACTGCAATAATCGCTGCAGCTAATCCTCGTTTTGGAAGATATGAAGACACTCGTCCTCCTGTAGAGAATATTAATCTTCCTCCTACTATTCTTTCTAGGTTCGATTTACTTTTTGTGATAAAAGATGAACCAAATGAAGAAGTTGATCGCAAGATGGCAAGGCACATTCTTGAACTAAGAAGAGGTCACATACTAGAGGTCGCAGAACCTGCAATTTCTATGGAGCTCTTAAGAAAATACATTAGTTATGCAAAGCAACATATTCAACCCTCACTGACAGATGAAGCTATGGAGAGAATAGAGCAATTCTATCTCGATGTTAGAAAGGAGACTGATGAAACCTCTGCAATAGCAATTACTCCACGATATTTAGAAGCAATAATCCGTCTTTCAGAATCACAAGCAAGAATGGCATTAAAAGAAGATGTTACAATAGATCATGTAGAAGCAGCTATCAATTTGTTACAAACTTCACTTGAACAGGTTGGAAAAGATCCTTTAACTGGTAGAGTAGATATCGATATTCTTCTTTCAGGAACCACAAAAACTACTCGTTCAAAAATGCAAACTATCATTGATATCATTAAAGAAGAATCCAGAAGAAGCTCAACAGAGATTGTTTCAGTTCAAAGACTGAAAGATCTAGCAAAAGAGCAAAATGTTGAGGAAGACTTCGTGGATAAAGTTTTAGAGCAGCTAAGAACAAATGGGGAGATATATTCACCAAGAGATGGTTTTGTAAAATTAGCTTGAAATCCACGTTGATGACATATGAATATTGAAGACCTTCCTATTCCTCAATTAATTAAAGCAAAGCTAATTGAAGACGGAATAAAAACTTTGTATCCTCCGCAAATTGATGCTGTCAACAAAGGTCTTTTCAAGGAAAATAATCTGGTAGTAGCTATTCCAACTGCATCTGGGAAAACTCTTATTGCTCTTCTCGCATGTATTCGAGCAACTGAAGAAACAGGATTGAAAACACTCTATCTTTCCCCTTTG
>JAGLRO010000021.1 GCA_023136245.1 Candidatus Heimdallarchaeota archaeon | reverse complement strand
ACAGTCCAGGACCTGGACATCGGATCCAAGAGAAACGGCCATATTAGTAGCCACAGTTGTTTTTCCTGTACCACCTTTTCCACTTAAAACAGCAAATTTATGCTTAAATTTGCTTAATATTCCTTCAATTATTTTATCCTCTTCTGTTTGGATGTTAGCTTGCATTATATAACCTCTATATTTCCATGTGGTCGTTTTTTAGCAACTTAAAAAGTCGATGATACAACGATAGTGCATCAAAATGAACAGAAACCATGGGCTGTGAAAGATAAATTCTCGAATTCACTATGTATAGGAATAAATATCGAATTTTCTGATATTGCATTTCAAAAAAAGACTAGATTAAAGAAAAAATACGTAATAGTTACTTGGATTTTAGGAGAAGCGCCGATTTTATTTTTGGTTAGATATTAGAATAAGCTTAAGTATATTCCCTCTTTAAATGGTTTAATGCTAGGATTTTCAGTAGCAGTTGGAATATTTTCGTTTTCGACTTTAGTGGTAGGTTTGGTGTTATTGATAATTAAACAGAATAGTATTTCTTCTACTGCCTTCTATTATTTCACAATCGCTATTATTTCATTAATTGGATGGGTTTTAGGTGATATGCTCCAAGTTTATTTCAGTCAAATAAATAGGGTAAAAGCTATTCGAGTAGCATCACAATTTGCTACAATAAGTAGTATGGTTGCAATGATTGCTATAATTCTATTTACAAGAGATGAGATTTCTTCAATAATAGAAAAATATTTGGCATTTACGCCAACTTCTTCTTCTTCATAAAATTTAAAAACATAAAGAATTCTTGATTCTTTAGGAAACTACACGGAGAATAATATAATGACTGGTGAATGTGTTCTTCCCATTTGAAACTCTACCTTTGAAATTTAGTAGTTTCCAGATTTTATTCATAGTAAAATCTATTCTAACGATCGGAAGAAAAGCTTCTAACTTGGTGTTTTGGTTTTACAATTCCAAGAGTAGTTTGGAATCATCAGTGAACTATAGACAAAAAGAGAAACAAGGTGATTATTATGACGATTTTTCTCGAAGTGATACGTGAGTTCGAAAAGAAATGGCAAAAGAAATGGCAAGAAGATCAGATTTTTGTAGGAAAAATAGATCATTCAAGACCAAAATGGTTCATAACAGTACCATATCCATATGCTTCTGGAGCCTTCCATTTAGGTCACGCTAGAACTTACAATTTGGGAGATATTTATGCTAGATTCAAAAGACAAAGAGGATACAATGTGTTTTATCCTATGGCTTGGCATATAACTGGAACCCCTGTTCTTTCAGTATCATGGACAATAAAAAATAACGAGGAAAAAGCATGGGAAACTTATCGAGACTACGTAGGCATTTATGAAGATGACCCTAAAAAAATAGATGAAATAGTAGGAACATTTGTAGAACCACAAAACGTTGCTAATTTCTTTTCGAGTACAATCTTGCAAGATTTCCTAAACCTAGGATTTTCAATAGATGATACAAGGCAATTTACAACAGGAGATCCTGATTACAACAAATTCATTGAATGGCAATATGGAATACTAAATGAGAAAAATTACATTACAAAGGGTAGCTATCCGATTCTTTGGTGTGTAAATGATAAAAATGCTGTTGGTGAGGATGATATCCAAGACGGAGATTTGCTTAAAGTTGAAGTTAGTGAATTCGTAGGTATCAAATTTAAGCTAAACAGTGGAACCGCTTTAGTAGCTGCAACCTTAAGACCCGAGACAATTTTCGGAGCTACAAATGTCTGGATTCACCCAGAAGCAATATACAATGAAATCATGATTGATGGAGAAAAATGGATTGTTTCTGAAGAAGCTACTATGAAATTATCTGAACAAGAGCATACCATTGAGATAATTAGAGAATTAAAGGGTAAAGAGCTAGTAAATGAAGAAGTTACTGTACCAATTACAAATTGGAAAATCCCAATTTATCCTGCTATGTTTGTAGATACAGATCATGCAACTGGTGTTGTTTACAGTGTTCCCGCTCATGCTCCTTATGATTATGCAGCATTGGTTGATTTACAAAATGATGACGAAACTATTGAAAATTACAATTTAGTTAGAGATAGTTTATCGAAGATTATACCCATATCTCTGATAGAAGTTAAGGGGTATGGTGAATTTCCTGCTGTGGAATTGTGTGAAAAACTTGGCGTTCAGAGTCAGAAAGATCGAGAAGAATTGGAAAAAGCTACTCAGACTATCTATAAAGATGAATTCTATTCAGGAATAATGAAAGATAACACTGGAGATTTCAAAGGATTAAAAGTAGAACAAGCAAAAGATGCAGTTGCTGAAAAGTTAGAAAAGGTTAATTTAGCAACAACAATCTATGAAGCTTCCGAGAGATCATTCTGTAGATGTGGTGGTCAAGTAATTGTAGCTGTTCTACAAGATCAATACTTCTTGAATTATGGAGATTCTGAATGGAAAGAGCAAGCATTTTATGCTTTGAAAAATATGGAAATAATTCCAGAAAAATACAGACAAGCATTTGAAAACACATTTCATTGGCTAGACAAAAGACCTTGTGTAAGAAAACGAGGATTAGGAACTGAATTTCCTTTAACTAAAGGTGAAGGTTGGATAATAGAATCTCTAAGTGATTCTGTAATTTATATGTCATATTACACAATAGTTAGAACAATTAGACAAAACAACATCAAACCTGAACAACTGAAACCGGAATTATTTGATTTCATATTCCGTGATAAAGGAAAAGTTGAGGAAATAATAGAATTAACTGGTATTTCAAAAGATCTGCTAATGGAGATGAAGGATTCATTTGAATACTGGTATCCAAATGATTTTCGACACACAGCGATTGGTCATTTATCCAATCATTTATCCTTTGCTATATATCATCATGTAGCAATCTTCCCTGAGAAATATTGGATGCAAACCATCTCTATTAGTGAAATGCTAAATCGATTTGGTCAGAAGATGGGTAAAAGCAAAGGTAATGTTATTGCTATGGGGCATATACCAAGGAAATATAGTGTTGATTTGACAAGACTTCATTTAGCATCAGTTGCTACAGTAGACACAGTTCTAGACTGGAGAGAAGACGAAGTGAATTTTGCTAAACAAAGGTTGAGGAAATTCTGGGAATATGCAACAAGTGTTACTAAAATATCTAAAATAAGTGAAGAAGATTTTTCCTTTCCATCAAAGGTTTTAATATCTTCAGTCAAAACCAATTTGAAGAAAGCAATAGAAAGAATAGAGAACTTCAATGCAAGAGATTTCGTTTTAGATGGTTTTTATTCAAATGTTAGGGCTATTGATGAATATCAGAAAATCGCACAGCACTTACCAGAAAAAGAAAGAAATACAATACTGAGAGAGATAATAGAGAAGATAATCGCAACTATGTCTCCAGTTATTCCACATATTTGTGAAGAACTGAATGAAAGAATGGGCGACAAAGAATACAATTCTTTGAAGCAAATACCTGACATTGTAATTTCATATCAAGATGAACTGTATGCTTTGGAAGCAAAATTCATGGCTAATTTGATAGAAGACATTGAGCAAATTGTGAAACTAGTCAAAACCAAGCCAAAGAAGATTCATATCTATATAAATGCAGAATGGAAAAATGAACTGTACAAAATTGCACAAGAGATTTTCGAGGATGAGGCATTTAAAATTAGTAAAATGATGAATGCGGTAAAAGAAAATAGCAAATTGAGCAAGTATATGAAAGATATTGCAAATGAAGCGAAATTAATGATGAAAGATCCTACAATATTTCGAATAGAAATGCTGAGTTCCAAAGAACAGGAAGAAGCTATAATGGGATACAAAGAATTCATTATTAGGACATTTGATAAAGCTGAAGTACTGATCCATTTAGCGGATGAGAAAGATATTTACGATCCTCAAAACAAAGCACAAAAAGCTAGACCAATGAAACCTGCCTTACTTCTAGAGTAAAAATTGGAATAATAATACTGAAAAAATACGGATAATTAGAAAATGAAAAAATTCCAATTTCCTCTCTTTCTTGAAAATACTAATGTTTTATGGCGATATAATAAGCACAATGCATAATCTTTTAAATTCATTTTCCGAGGAAATTCAACTTAGCATAAATGCAATTACAGGATATAATATTCTATGTTCATATAAGCAAGGAAGTATTATATACTGCTTTGCGAAAAATAAACTATCCAACATAGTAAAACGCTTATACATAACGCGGGGCTCGAAAATGACGGTACAAGATTCCAAAATTAACGGAATTACTTTGAAAAAAATGATGATTAGCGCAGCTAGTAATTTGGAACAAACAAAAGAAGAACTCAATGCAATTAATGTTTTTCCAATTCCTGATGGAGATACTGGTGTTAATCTGTTTTTAACAATGAGAACTGTAGTAGAGCAGTTTGATGAAATTGATCCTTCTTCTATAAATGAAGCAGCACAATTAATAACTAAAGGGAGTTTTCTTGGAGCTAAAGGAAATTCAGGTGTAATAATTTCTCAATTCTTTCAAGGTTTCAGTTCTGAGATAGAAAATCATGAAGAAGTCGGAATTGATATATTTGCTAAAGCATTGGAAGCTGGATGTGAATGGTCATATGAAGCTGTTCTTCACCCGACTGAAGGAACAATTCTTACAGTAATAAAAGATACTGCTGCAATAGCTAAAAAAATAGCAGAAAAAGGTGGAAATTGGAATGAAATGATAACAGAAACATATTCCACTGCAGTAGTTTCACTTGAAAATACTCCTAATCTTCTTCCTTGTTTGAAAGAAGCAGGTGTTGTTGATGCTGGTGCTATGGGTTTTGTTAATGTTTGGCTAGGTTGGTGTTTCCAACTAATGGATAGCTTGGGCATTAAAATTACCCACATCGAAGAAGAATATGAAAAAATGCAAAATGGAGAATAAACCTAGTATCCATTTTCTTATTCTTTGTTTTGAATAGAAAAATGAGTAATGAATTACTCATAATTTTGTATTTGTTCCAGTACTATAGTTATGAAATCATTAACTAGAACACCATATTCTACTTTGTTACCTCTAGATCTTACAGCAATTGTTTGTGTTTCAATTTCCTTCTCACCAACATTGATTATGTAAGGTACTTTCTGCATAGTAGCATGTCTTATTTTGTATTCCATCCTATCCCCACTAAGATCTGCTTCTACTCGTATTCCTACTTCTTGTAAAATCTTGACAATCTCATTGGCATATTCAATGTGGTTATCTGTTATTGGTATAACAACTGCTTGAATTGGGCTTAGCCATATTGGGAATTTTCCTGCATAATGTTCAACTAAAATAGCTAGAAATCTCTCTGTAGCTCCGTAAATCGTTCTGTGAATAACAAAAGGACGGTGTTTCTGTCCATCCTCTCCAATGTAAGTTATGTCAAAACGATCAGGTAAATTGAAATCTACTTGAATAGTAGCTAGTTGCCACTTTCGTCCTAAGGCATCTTTAAGATCTACATCTATCTTTGGACCATAGAATGCACCTTCTCCTTCTTTAACTTTATATGGTAGATTTTCTCTTTCTAGTGCTCTCATTAAAGCTTGAGTTGCATGGTCCCAACCTTCACTTTTTCCGATAGCTTTTTCAGGTTTAGTACTAACGAAATATTCCCATTCAGTAAATCCAAAAGTTTTGTAGAATAACTCTGTCATTCTGATGACACCAACAATTTCATCTTCTAATTGATCAGGTAGCATGAAAAGATGTGCATCATCTTGAGTAATGCTTCTAATGCGGAATAATCCATGCAAAACACCAGACAATTCGTATCTGTAAACAGTACCCATTTCAGCTAAACGAATTGGTAACTCTCTGTAGGAGTGTGACTTGCGATTATAGATCATCATGTGACCTGGACAATTCATTGGCTTAACATACCATTGTTCACCTCGTAAATCAACAGGAAACATATTTTCTAAGAAATATTCTGTATGACCACTAGTCTGCCAAACATTTTCCTTATATATGTGAGGTGTTTGAATAAAGTCATAACCTGCTTTCTTATGTTCTGTTCTCCAGAATTTTCTCATAACATCAAGTACAGTCTCGCCTTTAGGAAAAATTAAAGGCATTCCAGGACCCCATTCATCTGCTGTATCAAAAAGGTCTAATTGCCGACCTAGCTTTCTATGATCTCGCTTCTTAGCTTCTTCTAGCATAAGTAGGTGTTTTCTCAAATCCTTCTTTGACAGAAATGCTACTCCATAGACTCTTTGTAAGTATTCCCGATTTGCATCTCCTCGCCAAAATGCTGAAGAAACATTCAGTATTTTGATTGCCTTAATTCTTGCTGTTGACGGAATATGTGGTCCTCGACATAGATCTTTAAAGCTTCCATTACCATGAGAATAGAAAGAAACAGTATCTACATTTGTTTCCTTGAGTATTTCAACTTTGAATTTATTTTCTTCTTCTTTTTCATAATATTTGATAGCTTTGTCTATAGGTACTTCTTCTCTCACAAAAGCAGTATTTTCTGCAATAGCTTCCTCTACTCTCTTTTGAATTTTCTCTAGATCCTCTTGAGTAAACGGTTTTTCAATATAGAAGTCATAATAAAATCCTACAGGATCTATACTTGGTCCGATGGTTGGTTTTGCATCTGGAAATAGATCTACTACAGCTCCTGCCATGATATGTGCTCCGCTATGATTCAATACATGTAGAACTTCCTCTGATTTTTCAGTTAAAATTTCCAATTTCGCGTCCTCATCTAATTCGTAAAAAAGGTCTACTAGTTCTCCATTCACTTTTGCTGCTAATGCTGCTTCAGCTAACCTTTCACTAATCAGCTTTGCTACATCTCTAACGGTGCTGTCTTTAGGAATTTCAAGAATATTCTCATCCGGTAATACTATTTTGACCATAAAATCACCCTTAAATTTAATTTACTCAAAAGGACAGCGCACCTACTCTCATGTAGGGATACTAAAAAAACGTCAGGAAATTGTTTCATATTCACCTAACATCTGTCCTCAAAGAATTTATTCAACATATATTTAAAAAATTTATTACTTAATCAATTTTATTGAATCTCCCAATTTTTCCCTATTTGAAAGAAATTGAACTAGCACAAAATTAATATTCGTTACTATTTTTCTTGAAACTGAATCTGTATTTTCTTGTGTAGATACATTGAATGAAGAGGAAATTAGAATGCAAAGGAAACACTTTGTTAGTCTGTCCATTTTTCAGTTAATGGCTATGTTCAGAAGAGGTATTTTCTATTTCTTCCTTAGTATCTATCTAAAAGAGTACCTTCAAGTAACTAACACTGAGATGACACTTTTTGCTACTCTACCTATGATTGCAAACATAGCTTCGCAAACAGGAATTTGGGGAAGAATCTCAGATCGATATAAGAAAAGAAGATTGCTAATTATTTTTGGAGAATTATATGCAGCGATAGGATATTTAGTAGTTTATTGGATACATAAAGGCTATGAAACTAGTGGAGCTTTAAGAGCTGCTGCATTTACAATTATTATTGGTTTTACGTTAATTGAAGCTGGTTGGAGTAGCAGTAATTTAGGTTGGACTACACTAATAGCAGATTTGACTAAGGATTCTGAAAGAAGCAAAATTATGGGTTTGTTACAGTTTGTTGGAGGTATTGGTAATGTACTGGGAGTTACTGCATGTGGATTTCTCTATAAAGATGGAATAGGGTTTGCTGAAGGAAACCTATTTTACATTTCATCTGGAATAATGTTCTTTAGTATTTTAGCTCTGTTCTTGATTCCAGAATCGTATGCGGATTTAGATAAAAGTGAAGATCAAGTGATTGCTGAGGTTGTTGAAGAACAGCGAGAAATGAGGAACAAAGCCAATAAAGACTCAAAATCTATGAAATGGGAATGGAAGCTTTTTGTTTGGTTGTTAGTCATTTTAGCAGTTATTAATATCGGTGGAAATAGTATAGGATTTTTGGTAAACATTCATGTACGTCTTCCCGATACATTTAATGCGTCTGATATGGCAGTTGCACAAATGAGGAATACGGCTAATATTTCGATGATTGTTGCTGGTTTGGTGATTGGTTTCTTAACAAGTAGATTTGGTGATGGGAAAATGTTGTTTGTAGGTTTCATACTTGCATTTGTAGCAACTATGCTTCTTCCTTTTGCACCAAATATTGTATTTATATTCATATTCATGTCTTTCAGAGGTTTCACAAGAGTATGGGTGAATACTACCTCATATTCAATGGTCAATAGAGTCGTTCCTTTAGAAAAAAGAGGTAAAATGATGGCGTATTATAATGCGACTTTCTATCTATCTTGGGGATTAGGTGGAACTATACTTACTGGTCCTATAGCGGATGCAATAGTAAGTTCCAATATAATTGTGATCTTATCATATACAGTGATAGGTATCATTTTTGTTGGTGTCTGGATTTTTATGATGGTTGAAAAAATAAGTGGATTAAGGAAAAACAGAAGATTATTCATCGGATCAGCAATTGGATGGATAGCTGTATTGGGTGTTGTTACTGCATTTATTGCACCCCTAATCTCCTCTTTTATAATCAATTATGGTGTTTCTGATTCCTATTCTTACAAGGTCACTTTTCTTATCGCGTCGATTCTGATATTAATTGGAATAATTACATTTGTTTTATATCGTCCTAAGAATTATAATTCACTTATTTTGGATAGAAATAAGATAATGACGAGTGCTATCTAGATTCACAAATTTCCAGCCGAAGTGAAGAGTTAAAAAGTCTTTATGCTTTGCATTAGTGAGTTGTATGGTAATAGCTGAAGAAGAAGTCATTCCGATTTTAAAAGAGTTAATAAGAATTAACACTGAAAACCCACCTGGAAAAACTATCGATTCTGTCAATTATATTGCTAAAGAATTTGAAGCTTGTGGGATTAAATATAAGGTTCAAGAATATGCAAAAGGAAGAGCAAACATAATTGCTGAATTTGGTGAAAGTGAAAGAAGTATAATTATTACTGGTCATTTAGATACTGTTCCTGCAGGTGATGCAAATAAATGGAAATATCCTCCGTTTGAAGCCATAGAAAATGAAGGGAAGATTTATGGAAGAGGATCTACCGATATGAAAGGTGCTGTTGCTGCATATATATCAATACTGAAGAAACTAAAGGAAAATGATGTAAAACTTGATAAAAAAATAGTTTTCCTAGGAACATCTGATGAAGAAATTGGGATGGATGGATCATTAGAAGCTAAAAATGCTGGAATAATGGAAGGATGTGACTTTGTCTTAATTGGAGAACCAACTGAACTTAAAATTGCTCTTGCTGAGAAAGGAACACTATGGATTAAAATTGCTGTAGAGGGTAAATCTGCTCATGGATCTGCTCCTCATTTGGGTGTAAGTGCAATAGAGGGTGCTACAAAACTAATTGCAAAAATGAAAGATGCAGTACCGGAATTTGAACATGATGTTCTTGGAAGTTCAACACTTAATATTGGTAAGATTCTGGGTGGAACTCTAATAAATGTTGTACCAGAGTTCTGTGAATTTGAATGTGATTTTCGTTTAGTATCCAATGAACTTAGAGAACAGACTAAGCAGAAGATACATACCATAGTTGAACATTTTAACAAAACAGAAGAATCTAAAGCAAAGATGGAGATAGTTCACGAATTACCTGTAATAGAATCAAAGGATGGAGAACTATTTATTGAGAAATTGAAAGCAAAAACTAGAGCAAAAGGAATAACTGAAATAATTGGAGTGAACTATGGAACCGATGGTGCTATGCTCATACCTGAATATAATACTCCTTTTGTTATTATGGGACCAGGTAAGTTAGATCAGTTGCATGTAACTGATGAATATACAGAGAAACAAGAAGTCATAGATTATGCAAATATCATTTACGAAGTGCTGCTCGAGAGTTATTCATGACCTATAATATTCTCATGAACTAGCATTCTCTTTTTATTTTTGAAATGTAAAGGTTTTAATGATTCGGTGTCTCTTATTTCTTTGGAAGAATTCAGGGTAGAAAAAAAATGGATTCCACCACTGAGGATGCTATTGAAGAACGAGCAAAGAAAATTAAAGGAATTGCAGAAAGATTTAGAGGAGATAAGTTTTCTTTATCAAAAGATGAATCTATAACAATAAGAAAAGTGGAAGAAGCAGTTCTTGAGTGTTTGAATTATGGATGGGAAATCGATTCTATGCTCGAGGAAGGAAATCTAACTCCTTATGAATTCGACCAATTATCAACACGTTTAGGCAAATTAGGTTTAGTAACGAAACAATTAGCTGAAAATCATCAAAATATCAGCAAAACAATGAACAGTATTATCTTGATGTATAAATTATTAAATCAGATAGTGTCAGCTGTTGAATATATTGAAGACGTCAAGTACAACAATTCTGGTCTCGTTTCAACTCAAAGATATATTACCAAAACTGGATATACTGTAGATGAAGATATTTACTATGATATCCTTGAAAAACTAGATTCACTGCTAGAGGAGGAAAAACTAGATAATGGTGTTTATAACTTTTCAAAGCTAGAACGAGAGTTAAATAACGCGATAAAGATTACTGGAAAAATTGATGCAGAGGTTGTATTGAATGTATTATATCTCAAACCTCCAGTCCCGATGTCTGAGATATTGAATTCAATTGAAATTTTAAAAGCTACAATAGAACCAATCTATAATTTGATAAAAGGCAAGTATTTCAGAGAACAGATAAAGAGCGCTAAAATTGGGATGGACTTGTTGGCAAAAGATAATAATCTTAATGTTGGAGATACAATAAAAATAAAAGGTCTATTCAGTAGAAAGAAGGGAACAGAAGGTTTTGATGAATTAGGTACGATTCTTACAGACTATTGATTATTCATTATTTATACTCATTTTGGAAAAAGGTTTATAACAAGTGTGAAAATTTCAATCCATGCAAGAAAGTGCAGAGAATTTAGCTGATTTAGTAGCTTATGGGATTAAGTGTTGTGAGAAAAAAGGAGTGGACTATGCTGATGTTAAATTCATGGATACTAAGATGGAGGATATATCATTCAAAAATGAATCTTTAGAAAGACTAGATGTTACAAATAAGAAAGGAATAGGTATTCGTTGTTTGGTTAACAAAAGCTGGGGATTCGCTAGTTCTAATGAATTAACTAGAGAAAAAGTAACAGATTTAGCTGATTTAGTTGTAAAAATTGCTAAAGCTTCTGCATTAGTAAAGAAATTTGATATTGAGTTTGCTGAGGAACCTATACACAAAGCTACAGTAAAAACTCCTGTAAAGAAAGATCCTTTTGATGTAGAATTGAATGAGAAAATTGATGTCTTACAGGAGAGTGCAATACGAGCAAAAGGATTTTCAGATAGAATTAAAGTAGCAAATAGTCACTATGTCAGTAGAAAAGATCATATGATTCTTTATACTACAGAAGGAACGAAAATCGACCAAACAATTATCTGGTGTGGGGGTGGTGTTGCTTCTACTGCAATTGAAGGAGGAGAAGTTCAAACAAGAAGTCTTCCTGCAAGTTTCAGAGGTGACTTCCAAACAAAGGGATATGAATATTTTGAAAGTTTAGATCTACTAGAAGTTTCAGAGAAAGCAGCCAAAGAAGCTGTTCAACTATTATCTGCTGAAAAAATGCCTAGTGAAAAATCAACTATCATTCTAGGACATTCTCAATTGGCACTTCAAGTCCATGAGAGCTGTGGTCATCCTACAGAACTAGATAGAGCAATCGGTTATGAAGCTGCTTATGCTGGAACAAGCTTTCTCACACCTGATCTCTTAGGAACAGGTTTCAAATATGGCAATGAACTTGTTACTATGGTAGCTGATGCAACTGTCCCTGGAGGGCTAGGAACATTCTTCTATGATCATGAAGGAGTTGAAGCTCAGAGAGTTGTTATGATCGATAAGGGAGTTTTTGTAGCTTTCATGTCATCAAGAGAGACAGCAAAAGCCATCGGTTTAGAAAGGAGTTCAGGTGCTGCAAGAGCTATGGGATATGACAGAATTCCAATTATCAGGATGACTAACGTAAATCTAGAACCAGGAGATTGGGGATTTGATGAGCTTGTTGCTGATACTAAAAATGGATATTTCTTAGAAACTAATAGAAGCTGGAGTATTGATGATATAAGAATGAATTTCCAATTTGGTACTGAGATTGGGTGGAAAATAGAAAATGGTGAAATGACAGATATGATAAAAAACCCCACATATGAGGGCATTACTCCAGAATTTTGGGGAAATGTTAGCGGGATATGTAACAAAGAGCATTGGAAAATATTCGGAACTCCTAATTGTGGAAAAGGTGAACCTGGTCAAGCAGCTTACGTAGGTCATGGAATTGCCCCAACTCGATTTGATAATGTTAGAGTTGGTATTTTGAATTAGTTCTTTGTTTCTATGAATTCTGAGAAAATATTTCTTGCACAAACATTCCAATTTTTTTTAGAGCTTTCTTACTTTCTGGTATAAGATTACCGAACATTTGAAAAGCGTGAAACATTTCTGGACAAAGATCAAAGGTTACTTTAACACCACTCGTTTTAGCTTTGTCTACAAAGCGAGTTGAATCATCAAGCAAAATTTCAGCAGTTCCAGTTTGGATTAAGAGTGGAGGTAAACCATTCAAATCAGCATAAAGAGGTGATGCTAGTGGATTTTTGCTCTCCGCTTCTTTCAGATAAAATTGAGCTGCTTGTCTCACTTCAATTTCAGTCAGCATTAATTCTTCATCTGCTTTAGTTTTTATTGAATCTCCTGTTAGTGCTAAATCAGTCCAAGGAGAAAGACAAATTGCTGCTGCAGGGAGAGCATTCTTCTCATCACGTAACTTAATTAATGTAGCAAGAACTAATCCTCCACCTGCTGAATCTCCAGCAATCATCAATTTATTGGTCTTGATTCCTTTTTGTTTTGTTATCCAGTTATAAGCAGATATAGAATCCTCTAAAGCTGCTGGAAAAGGATTTTCTGGGGCAAGACGATAGTCTATTAACAAAACAGGAGAGTTTGAAGTTTTTCCGATTCGAGCTGCGAGACTACGATGTGTTTTTGGAGAACCAGAAGTGTAATAGCCACCGTGTAGATATAAAATTACTCGATTTTTTTCACTATTATGAGGATATAACCATTCTGCTGGAATACCATCAACATCTATGTGTTCAACCTTTACTTTTCTTGGCATCTTAAACATAGATACTCGCTTTTCTAGATTCTCCCTTTTTTTCTTCACGTCAAATATACCTTCATCTTTCATCGACATTGCTTTCATTATTTTAATGAATATCTTAGCTCGAAGACTTGTCATGGCCGTTATTTATGAAAGCTTGTAATTAAATAATTTGCTGTGAATTTCTTAAGAAAGAGTGATTACTGAAGCAACTTAAAATATTTTGAAAACTTTAAGATATACTTCAATCCTTTTATTCTTAATTTTCCAAACAAGATTGCTTTGATTGGACTAATTTGTCCTGAACCAAAACCTAAGAAAATTGGAGTTGTTGTTATTATTGAAGCATCACATTCTTTTTTTGCTGCCTTGATAATCTCACTTTGATTGTCTAGCTGATTAAACTGGATTTCCCCTTTGTTAATTAGAAGTTTTATCGCTTTAGGATCTTCTTTTGCAACAAGAAGAATAGTGTAATTGTGTTCTTTAAATTGTTTTGAAAACTCTGGTTCAGTATTTAGCGATTTAAGCATTGCAAAAATAATAGATGCAAATCCTGAGTAATTCTTTATTTGGTTGTATAAAGGTAATATCATTTCCATAGCTCTTCTATAGCGTACTACTATCTCATCAATTATTTCTTCATTCATTGGTGTTGAAAGAATGAATGCAGTAACACCTCTTGATACAGCGTATATTCCGTTTATAGCTAGAGTTAGTGTCAAATATTTTGATAGTTCTAGGGTTGGTATTAATTTAAAGACAGTTTGTCTTGCATTAATTATGGGTTCTTCGAATAAATATACATAAATTAATGATTGTAATCCACTAACTTGTCCTTTAATATTGAGATTTTTCAGAACTTCTCTTAATCCCTCTTTTAAACGGTCTCCCAATCTTCCTAATCTTTCAATTTCTGCTTCATCATATAATTCCATTGCTGTCTTTCCAGCAATCATTGTCATAGCATTTCCACTGAAAGTCCCTGAATGTGTTATAAACTTCTTCTTTGTTGGATTAAATTGATCTATTATCTCACGTTTTCCACCAAAAGCACCAACAGGTAATCCTCCACCTATGGTTTTCCCAAGAGCTGTTAAATCTGGAGTTACACCATAATATTTCTGCATACCTCCAGTAGTCATTCGAAAAGTTATTACTTCATCAAATATCAACAGAATTCCATATTTCTTTGTTAAATCTCTTAACCCTTGAAGATATTCTTTAGTTGCAATTGCTCCTCCACCAGATCCCATAATTGGTTCAATAATCATAGCTGCAATCTTTTTATGATGTTTTTTCATAATCTTTTCAGCTGCAGATAAGTCATTATATGGGACAATATATACATCCTGTAGAACTGTTTCAGGAACTCCTTTTTCTACGGTTGCAATAGGCATTTCTTCTGCTGTTAGATTAGGTGTAATATTAACCTCCACATAATCATGGGAACCGTGATAACCTCCTTCTGTCTTTATTATCTTATTTTTCTTGGTGTATTCTCTAGCAGCACGGATTGTAAACATAGTTGCTTCTGTGCCAGAATTACAGAATCTAAGCAATTCAATCGAAGGTGTTCTATCACAAATAATCTTTGCTAACTCGTATTGAAGCTCCATAGGTGCAGCATGCGATGTTCCTTCTTTCGCCTGTTCTTGCATTTTTTCAACGATTTTAGGATGAGCATGGCCATGAATGTTCACTGTCATACTATTCAAACAATCGATGTATTGGTTACCATCATAATCGTAAAGGTAGCATCCTTCTCCTTTTGTAACAAAGAAAGGATAAGGATAGAAATAGGCAACATTTCTAGTTCCTCCTCCTGGAAGCCATTTCTTTGCTTCTTCAAAATGCTTTTCAGAAGTAGATGTTTTATTTTTGTATTTCTCTATTATATCAGCTTTAACTTTCTCAATTTCCCCAACGGTCATAACTATCTACCTATAATAATCGTTTGAACCCGTCACTGATATTTAAATAATTTGAAGAACCAAGAATTATGAAAATGGAAAGGAAAATAACTATAAGCTATTTCTTTCTCATTTTTTGTTAGAAAGATTAAAAATATATTATCAATGATGTATATCAATGATTGATTTAACAGTTAATGAAAACGGTTTACAAGAAGCAATAAAGCGAGCTAGAGAAAAAGAAATTATAATTCCAACTTTTGCTCAACAAAGGGATCCCACTACAATTCCAAGTCTCATAACTGCAGAACTTAAAGAAATAGGTCTTTGGCAAGTACATCCTCGGAATCTCTTTAGAATCACTTGGAAGAATGAACCAGTGGAGAAATCAGGTGGATTTCAGAACGTAAATTACATTGAACTACCTACTGAATTAACCGGAGTAGAAGCGAGAATAATAGCTCTAGTAGGAAAATATTTTCCCACAGGAGCACACAAAGTGGGAGCAACTTTTGGATGTCTTGTTCCCCGTTTAGTTACTGGACAATTTAATCCTTCTATTCATAAAGCAGTATGGCCCAGTACAGGAAATTATTGCAGAGGAGGAGCATATGATTCAGCACTTCTAGCATGTGAATCCATAGCAATACTTCCTGAAGAAATGTCACAAGAAAGATTTGATTGGTTACAGTCAGTTGCTGGTGAAGTAATTAAAACACCTGGAAGTGAAAGCAATGTCAAAGAAATTTTTGATAAGGTTTGGGAGCTTAGACAAACTAGAGAGAATATATTTGTTTTCAATCAATTCGAGGAATTTGGAAATTATCTTTGGCATTATGATGTAACTGGAAATGCAATGAAAGAGGTTTTGACAAAAGAACTAAGGAATGACAATTTTCATGGTTTAGTACTAACAACAGGATCAGCTGGCACACTTGCAAGTGGAGACTTGTTAAAGCAATATTATCCATTCCTAAATATCGCAGCTGGTGAAGCACTACAATGTCCTACAATGTTGCATAATGGTTTTGGTGCTCATACTATTGAGGGAATAGGAGACAAGCACATCCCTTGGATTCATAATGTTAAGAATACTGATATGGTAATTGCAGTTGATGACAATGATACTTATCAAATAATGAGATTGTTTAATGAAAAAGCAGGTCATGATTTTCTAATTAGTATGGGAGTCTCTGAAGAGATTGTTAGTAAATTACACCTTTTTGGAATTTCAGGAATTGCAAATATGGTAATGGCAATCAAATATTCAAAATACTTTGAATTGAATAGAAATGATGTTGTTTTTACAGTACTCACAGATTCGATGGAACTCTATCAATCCCGTATAAACGAACTTAGAAAACAAAAGGGTATTTACACCCGTGAAAATGCAATTCGAGATTTTCATGCACATTTACACGGATTAAAGACAGACAATATGTTAGAATTAGATTATTATCAACGCAAAAAAATTCATAATTTGAAATATTTCACTTGGATTGAACAGCAAGGGAAGGAGTTAGAAGAACTGAACCGTCAGTGGTATGATTCTTCTTATTGGGAATCAATTAGAATGCTTGTAAAACCTATAGATGAACTGATTATTAAGTTCAATGACGAAGTAGGATTAATCTAGAACAGAATCAAAGTGCTGCTTTCCAAATTATTTTCCTTGATTTTTTTTCCGTATTTAAATGAAATTACGGATATACTCTCGAGGATATCCAATGGCAGATGTCGTTAGAGGAGATAATAAAGAATTGCAAAAAGATTTAATTTCTTCCCTAATTGACGTTGAGATAGGTTCTAAGGAGAAATTTCTGCAAATATTAGAAAGAACAGAGGAACGAGTACAAGAGAGTATCGATGAAATAATTGATGTTCTCCACGATCATATCCCAAAAGAATTTTTGATTCAATCAGTGACTTTGTTTGAAAATTTACAACTTCTGTTGATAGTTAAGAGAATAAACCGGAATAAACATTTTACTAGAAACCAAATAGCAATAAACTTCTTAGCTATATTGGATAATCTACTAGCATCCATTTTTGAGCAGCTATCACATGTTCATTTTGATTTACTTAAACATAATATGCAAGGATTAAGTTCAGGGAAATCATTCAGTTATAATAAAATGAAGAAAAAACAAATGGAATTAATACAGAGAGGTTATATTACAAAGATAAGAAAACTAGGGTACACTCTGAAATTAAAAGACAAATATTGTCATATTGTCAATCACATGGCAACCATTTATCCTCACCACAGTGATAAAATAAATGAAATGGAAATAGCAGGATATGAACTTGTCCACTCTAAATCTATACCAAAAATCGATACTACAAAATCAGCAGCTGTAATAATAGGTACTCTGATTTCTTCCTATTTTACAAAGAAAGAGGAAAAATCACAAATATGGAAATATCTTGTGGAAATAACTAATGAAGAAGAAGAGAAAATAAAAAAGAAAGTATATCGTTTCAAATCAAATTTAAAGAAAGAAAATGAAACAAATCTGTATAGTTACACAATTTAGAAATATATGTTCTTCTTGAAACAATCTATTTCATTATCTTTATAAGCATATGAATGATTTCTCGTTAAAGTTAGTTTTATAACGGTGGCAAACTATGGATGATGATGATGTCGGTAGTCCAGATATTATTGCTGAAACTGTACACGTGGAGAATGAAACTCCACTAGAACCTGAGAAGGATGAACCGACATATCTAGATGTTTTCAAAAATAAGGAATTTATGAAGCTTTTATCAGGACAATTTTTTAGTAATTTTGGAGACGCCATTTTTCGTATAGCGATTCAGCTTTATGTCTATGAAATGACTCTTTCTATTACTGCTATGACACTTATCCTTGCAGCTCAAACTATACCTTGGATAGTTATAGGACCAATAGCTGGAGTTTTTGCTGATCGAATAAGTAGAAAGGCACTTATGGTGAGTGCTGATATCATCCGGGGCGTTTCTATTGTCATTCTTCCTTTTTTAACAAATTTATATGGTATAGCTGTTATAGCCTTCTTGCTTGGTGCTGCTTCAGCAACATTTGTTGCTCCTCGATCTGCTGCTATACCTGAAATCACAGGTTTGCGGTTATATGTAAAAGCGATTTCTTTAAGTCAATTAGTTTTTCAAACTTTAGCAGTTTTGGGACCACTATTTGCTGCACCAATTTATATCTTCTTAGGACCTTCAACTTTCTGGATTACAAGCGGTTGTTATTTTGTTTCAGCAATAATTGTCTACTTTACAATCATCCCTTCAGCAGACAGCGACAAAGATGAGGTTATATCATTTAAAGTGGTATTAAAAGATCTAAAAGACGGCTTTACTTTTCTTATTAGACATCCAACTGTAAGATTACTGCTCTTTATGTTCACATTCATCATCATAGGGACGGCATTTGCTGGACCTTTACTTCTGCCATATCTTTTTGAAGTGAAACAAAATGCACTTGCAATTCAGTATTTTAATACTCCTGATTCTATATTTAATGTGTACAATCCGATATTTCGACAGACTCTTAAGGATCTATCAGATAGAGAATTTGGATTTCTTGGAGCTATAGCTGCTTTTGGTTCTATTGCAGGAAATCTTATTTTTGGAAGATTTGAGAAGCGAATAGGAAGACCTTTAGCAATTACTTTAGGTACTCTCTCAATTTCATTTTATTATTTTATTTTCCTTTTCAAACCTAGTTTCTACCTTCTATTGGGAGTAGGTTTGTTTAATGGATTCTTTAATGGTATGTTTAGTCTAGCAATCAATGCTTTGTTTGCAGAAAATGTACCCAATGAGGTTAGAGGAAGAGCATATAGCGCAACAAATGCATATATTCAAGTATTCAGTGTAATGTGTTTGTCAGTTTCAGGTATAACTGCCGATTCGATTGGAATCATCATAACTATGACAGGAGCTGGTGTTTTTCTTCTCATAACAACAATAGTAATTCTGATTTGGACAAAGTTCTATAAATTCGCAGGAGAGCCACCAAAACCAGCACTTGACCCCGTGTCTTCAGAATAGAATCTTTCTTATTTTTGTTCTTAAATTAGCTTTATTATCTCAGAAGTACCACTTAATATTGATGGAAATGAGTATTCCTGAAAGTATTCAAGATTTATTATTGGGAAAGAATTTTGCACATGTTGCTACTATCAATCCGGATGGTTCTCCACAAGTTACTCCTGTTTGGATAGACTATGACAAAGCTAAGAATGAAATTCTTATGAACACAGCAAAAGGTAGGAAAAAAACTAGAAATATGTTCAAAGGAGCCAAAGTAGCAATAAGTATCCAAGATCAGAACAATCCTTATAGATATCTCGGGATTCAAGGAGAAATAATTGATCTTACAGAAACAGGAGCCAAAGAGCATATCAACAAGCTCTCGATGAAATATATGGAGAGAGCTATATATCCTTTATCAGAAGGCGAGATACGAATTTTGATTAAAATAAAGCCTATCTATATCCATACTATGGGAAATTAATTTTGAAACTTTAACAAGGTTTTTTTAGACTAACCCTTATATCTTCTTTAGATTTAAATGAAAATAAAACAAAAAATACTTTCTATTTTATGTCTAGTTGTTTCGATTCTAATTGTTTCTTCAACATTTATCACAATTGAAACGTATGCATATGATTGGAATGTAACTACAACAGTGACATTAAATGAACATGATAACACTGGTTATGGGGTTATTAATGGTAATCATGCCATGGAAAATCAATATCTTGAAAATGATTATGATACAGATTTAAGGTACGTTCGTGAAGATACTGGTTTTTCTGCAACATCCATGGGTAATGGATCCAGTGTCTTTAGACAATCTTATGATTCTTCGTATTATAATAGCTTTAACAGATACTTCTATGAAGAATCAAACTGGATTAATCATCCAACTTACTTAACAGCAACTAACAATACTGGAGCAGGACCGAATCTCAACTTCACTGTAGGTTTGAATGATCAAGGAGAGCTTTCACTAAAGTCAAAAACTACTTTAGAATTAGAAGCTGAAATACTATATCTTTTTACAGTCAACCTGCGAGAAGGAGAATTCTTTGATCTTAATATTAGAACTACTGCTTTCTTAACTTATTATGTATACTTCAACGATGTTCTTTCCTATGCGGACTCAGCAAATGGTGTTTCCAGAAATGTGCAACCATTATTCTCTCGTGACAGAGGAACATATTTCATCTACTTTATCTCAACTACAGACAATTATGTGATTATGGAACCTAGAGAGATCAGAGTTGGTAAAAAAACAGTTGATTCTCCTGTTGCTAGTAGATTTATACAAGAACCTAATCAAGTTTGGAATGAATCAAGAAATCTATTCGAAGATAACTTGGATAAAGAAGCAATTCATGTGTATTATTTCGAGATACCAAAAGGTTTCTATCAAATGAAATATATTCGTTTTGATAACTCTATTAACACGTTGGCTTATATCCGTCCTACAACACTGTATTTTGATGATGGTCAGCCTTTATCTTATTTAGATTTCATGCTTGGATCAGGATCACCTGATAAATTCAACATGTATTTTGAATATGATACTAAAATCCTAATCTATATAGACTGCGAGAGAGATAATACAGATTGGATTGAATTTGATTATATATTCTCTATTATCAGTGAGGATCTTCCATTACTTGAATCTGGTGTTCAAGATGTATATGAGGATGATATTCTAAATTTCGGTGTAAATGTTGAACAAACACAACTATTGTACTTAAACTACACTGGAGGAGGACCTTTAGATATGTGGATATCAAGATACTTAGATGAAGGTACTCTTAGTGGAGATTCTTATACCATGAATCCTCTAGCTGAAGATTCTATGAAGATTATTCTGGAACCAGGATTTTACTTCTTTATGAATCCTACAATAAGCACATATGATTTTGATATTCTATTAAGCACAGTTAATTATGAGGTTTATAACGTCACAAAATCCTTAGATTTGGAACAAGAAGATGGAACACCTGATAACTATAGACTATTTAGATTTGATATTCCTCAGCTTGAGTTCAACAACTTTAACTTCACATTCACTATGCCGAATAATTATACTGTTGAGTACGAATTCAGCATCTATACTGGAAATTATATGCACCCAACTGAAACTATAGATGACACTTTAGGGAATCAGCAAGATACTGGAATTTTTCAAGCTTATGATACAAATGACACACAAGTTCTGTCGTTCTATTCACTTGAACCATGCACTAGATATGTGTTAATATACGTTCTAGATGTATACAATAACACTGGATACTCCTGGAATAATTATGGTGATGCATTCGTTAATCAAACATCAGTTCAGATAATTCTGAAGATTGACCCTGGCTATCCTGATGATTTCAATATTGTGAATTTAAATTTCATAGCAGATGCTTTCTTAGTCAATGGTAGTTGGTTAGGATCCTACGATTTCTATGATATTGGCAATGATTACGATTTGTACATTATCAATACAACAGTTCCTGAATTTACTTGGTACAAGATAAAAATTGAGGTAATAAATGGGACAAGAGGAAATGCAGTCTTTGATTTTCCAAATAGTGATGGAATTAGACCAGATTATTTCAGAAGAGAAGCTGTTTGGAATAAATACTACTACAAAGATTATACATCAAGCACATACTTTGTTAATTATGATACGACATATGCACCTGATAACATAAGTTATGAAATCGAATTTGGTGTCCTTTCACAACAATTAGTTTTCATGTTCAATGTTTATCATGCAAACCTTAATGGTTCTATCTCAATAGAATTTATACCATATTCATGCACTTTAATCAATCCTCTAGACTACGAGCAATTTGGTGTTGGTGGTCTCTCTGCAGGAAGTATAATTGCGCTTTCTATAATTGGAGGTTTGATAGGTGCTGGTGCCCTTGTTGTGGTTGTTGTACGAGTTATAATCCCTCGAATTAAGACAAAAACTCCTAAAGCCCCAAGTCCTCCAAGTCCACCGAATTATTAAAATCTCTTTTCTTTTTTTCTTTCTTTTTCTTGCATTTTTATTAAAAGCAAATAATAAATACACTTTTGTTTGTTCACTTAATTTGAAGATGAACCACAAGAGAATAATTAGAAAAAAATGATAATATCTTCATACTATTTTTTTCCTCAGAATGCTGAAAAATTCTGCAAGGTCTATATTTCCACCAGATATGATTATACCAATTTTTTTCGATTCTAAATCAAACTTGTTTGACATAACACCAGCTAAAGAAACAGCCCCTGAAGGTTCAACAACAAGTTTCATTCGATTCCAGAGAAATTCCATTGCTTTTACGATTTCTTCTTCAGTAATTGTAATGATATCATCGACTTTTTCTCTAACTATCCTGAAAGTATTAGAACCAAGTTGGGTTCTTAATCCATCAGCAATTGTTTTAGGATTTATTGAAGGGTGAATTTTACCATTTCTAAAAGATCTATATGCATCATCAGCATTTTTGGGTTCGACACCAATTACTCTCGTTCCTTCAAGTAATTCCTTGGTTGCAATAGCTGTACCTGATAGGAGTCCTCCTCCTCCACATGGAGCAAAAATGTAATCAAGATTTCCAACTTCATGAATTAATTCAAAAGCTGCGGTTCCTTGACCATATATAATTTCCATGTCATTAGATGGGTGAATTAAAGTATAATCATGTTGTTTTATCAAATCATCAGCAGTCTTTTCTCTATCACCAGGTTTGGAACCACAAAAAACAACCTCTGCACCATATCCTTTGGTTGCATTTACTTTGATTTGAGGAGCGTTTTCAGGCATAACAATGACAGCATAAACATTGGCTTTGGTTGCTGCTAATGATAAAGCTTGAGCAAAATTTCCCGAAGAGTGAGTTATTACACCTCTGGATTTTTGATCAGCATCCAAGCTAGAAACAGCGTTAAAAGCTCCTCTAAATTTGAATGAACCAGTTTTCTGAAAACTTTCCAATTTAAGAAAACAAGTTGCATCAATTATTCCGTTTAAAGTGCTAGATTGCATTACTGGAGTATGATTAACTGCATCCTTAATCCTATCATACGTTTCTTTAATTGTATCCAACATCCAATAACTTCCTGAAATTTCTTCAGTAATCAGTTTATTTCTGCTTGATATTGATTAATGCTTGCTTTTGCCTGAAAATCTAAAGGATTTCAACTTAATTGCTGGACATAATGAAGCAATACTCTTTTCTCTATTCTCTCCTATTAATGGGACTTCCTTCAAAAAGTTAGGAATATTGTCTGTAAATCTGAAGTTTTTCGCAGCAGACACTACCTCACCATCTTCGATGTAGAGCAAACCATCACGAGTTAGACCAGTAATTGCACCAAGTCTTCTGTTAACAAAGTTTGTATAATGTAATCTATTTACAAAGAATCCTTTTTTTGTTTCTTCAATCATTTCTTCTAATGAAGAATCACCTGGATAAAGAGTAAGATTCATCGGCATAACCCAGCTAAAGATATAATCAGAGAATGGAATAATTTGATGTCCTGTGGAACTACTTTTGTCATTCAAATATCTTGAAGCCATGAAGTTATTGTAAATGATTGTTTTGGGGATTCCTTCCTCTATAAGAAAGAGTGGTTTCTTTTGTACTCCTTCTCCATCAAAGGGGGTTGCTAACAAAGTTTCTGGATTTAAAGGATCATCTTGAAGAGTTAGTTTTTGATCAAATAGCTGAACTCCAATTTGATCTGCTACAAAACTTTGTGATTCATGATATGCATTTCCGGAAAAACCCATAGATAGAAATCGCATAAGTGTAGTTGTTGCTGATGGGGATAATACTACCTCATATTCACCCGGTGAATAATCTTTGGAAGAACAAGTACTGACAGAAAGTTCTGTAGCTTGTCGTGCAATTTCATAAGGTTTGAGATCAGCTGGATCTCTTACATGTTGTTCTTCTTTTGCATAGCCCTTATTTTCTCTTTCAGTTAAGGAATTCACAATAAGACCATTATAAGTGATCTGATGTGAATTATCAATTCCATTTGAATTTAAGACTCGAAAACGAATATCTGATATATAAACTGAACCAGCTAATCTTGCATTCTTGTCTACTTCTTCAGCTCCGCTTACTGAAGTTTCTACTATATCTGCACGTTGAAATTCATCTAATAAATTACCGACAGTTGGAATTGAAACAAGTGGAGAATCTATTGATTCAGGGAAGCCTTGAAAGAAGGATATTTCTGGAACAAATGAAAGCATAGAATCTAATTGTTTTATTGTAGCATCTATTGAACTTGGAGTTAATGTAGTTAAAGAACTTGAACAAAATTTCTTTCCTTTTGAAACTCTAAATAGAAATCTGTAAGTATGATCTGAAACATTTTGATGTATAGTTGAATTTGCAAAACGTGTTAATGCATGTAAACGATCTACACAATTTATCTCATATGAATCAAATGAGCTAGATTCAAGCGCATTTTTGGTATAATCAATTAATGAAAGAAAGTTTTCTGAAAACATTTTATCACTCATACAATCTTGTTAGAATTTGTTCTCTCTTGCAATTTAATCGGAGTTCGTATGAATTTAAACATTTCTCTAAAAAAACACCAAGCAATAATCCAACATACCTCTCAGAATGTTGTCACCAAAACTGTTTTAAGCTATTTATTTTCTTCTGTTGATATGTCCGAATCTCCTTCATCTGGTATGTTCATCTGTTTCGAAGGGATAGATGGTTCTGGCAAAACTAGTCATTCTCGTTCAGCTGTTGATTTTCTTAAATCTGTAAGTTTTGATGCAGTTTATACTACTGAACCAACTCGTTATTCTATTCCAGGTAGAAAACTTCGAGAAAGTTTTTTTGCTCTAGAACGTTTCCCAGTAGAAGAAGAATTTAGATTATTTTTAGAGGATAGAATTATACATTTAAAAGATGAAGTTATACCTCAACTGAAGAACAAGAAAATAGTGGTTACTGATCGATATTATTTTTCTTCAGTTGCATATCAAGGATCCCGAGGTCTCGACTGGAAATATATTCTTTCAGAAAATGAAAAAGTTTCAATTGTACCAGATATTGTGCTTCTGCTAGATTTACCTGTAGATGTAGCAATTAAAAGGATAGCTTCTGATAGAACTGAGGGAGTAAATACTTTTGAAAAGAAAGAAAGCTTACAAAAAGTTAAAGAAATTTATTATGCTCTAGCTAAGAAATTTCCAAATCTATTTCATATAATTGATGTCGATAAACCAATTATAGAAGTTAGCAAAATAATCAATGAGTACTTATTAAACTTCTTGCAGGAAAAAGAGTGATTCTTGTCTGAAGAATATTATTATACAAACCATCGCTGCAATTGTAATTAGCATTAGAATTATATCAGTGATTTTTATGTGCAAATCTAATATGTGATTCTTCCTTCTCATAGGTTTAAAACCTTTGATTATCATAGCTTCAGCTAAATCAACACTTCTATTAATTGATCCTGTAATAAGAGGTCGAAGTGTTTTTGTTAATATGTATGATTGTTTTTTTATTTGCCATTTCTTTGCAGATAAACCTTTTAGTTTTCTAATATCATTGATTTCCTGGGCTTCCTTTCCTAACACAGGGATGAATTGATAGATTGTTGTTAGTAACCATGTTATTGTTGCAGGTACATACATCTTTTCTAAAGAAATAGATAGTTCATACGGACTTACAGAATTAAAAAACCAACTGACAATGAAAAATGAAGTTAAAAATCGAATTTCTATTATACCAAATAAATAGTATATATTTTCCACTTCTACTGTAAAATAAGCTATTACTGTTCCCACAAATGAAAACAATGTTAAAAAGAAAATTGATAGTAAGATGAATTTAAATTTGATTCTTGTAAGTATCAATGAGATAAAGGATAATGTTACAATAGCTACGAGAACATACAAATTCATAGAATATAGAACACAAACAAGAAACGCTACTAGAATAACGAATTTAGTTCTAGGATCGAAATATGTTTTTTTCTTATGCCTAAGAAAAATTTCTTCTCTTTGTTTGCTTGTACTAATCATATCTTCATCTCATGTTTAATTCTCATTTGGGTTTTCAGAAGTTACGAAATCATTGAATTGTTTTGCGTTCATAATAGAGCTGATTACTCCTTCTTCTAACAATACTACTCGATCAGCAAAATGTGATAACCATTCCCAATCATGTGATGCAATGAATATTGATTTTCCTTTTCTTCTTAATTCATCTAATTGGTTAATCAACCACTCTTTGTTCTGTTTTCCTAATCCATTTGTTATTTCGTCCAAAATTATGATTGGAGGATCATGATAGATAGCTGTAAGAAAAGCTAATCTTCTTTTTTCACCATGTGAAAGAGAGTGTGCGTTATGTTTTTCATAATCCTGTAAACCACTTTCTTTTAACATTTCTTTAATTACTTGAATAGAGGGTGTTATTCCTAGATTCTTTGAGATTAGTGCTATTTCATCAAATAGATTTTCTTCGAAAAATTGTTTTTCAGGATCTTGAAAGACAACCCCAAAATTCTGTGCAATTTCCCTCCAGTTCCTTACATCGATTTCATTACCCATTACACGAATTTTACCTTTTTTTGGTTTTAATAACCCACACAGTAACTTAATCATGGTGGTTTTGCCAGAGCCATTTTCACCGATTAATCCTATAATTTCTCCTTTGTACAAAGAAATAGAAATATCTGATAACTGAAAATAATCTGTATATTCATAGGAAAGATTCTCAATATTTACAACCTTTTCTTTAAAAGATTCACTTTCTTTTGTATTCTTGAGGTTATATAGAGTGAAGTTTTTTTTCGTTTTTTCTTTGTTATCTTTCCTAATTGATGAAATATCTCTGACTATTTTACCGTCAGACAACTCAATAACTCTTGTTACCATGTTTGCATAGTTCTTTAGTTCATGAGTTGAAACAATTATAGTTTTTCCTTCGGAATGTAATTTTTGAAGAATTGAGAGATTGGTCTTCTTGTTCTTCTTATCTAAATTTGCAAGCGGTTCATCAGCAACTATGATTTCAGGATCTGTCACCAATGCACAACCAATTGCAATTTGCTGTTTCTCACCATCTGATAATTTGTTGATTCTCCTATATAGTAGGTGTTCTATACCAATATCGCTTGAAATTGTATCAATAGTTTTCATCATTTTTTGTTTTGAGTAATTACGATATTCCATAGGAAAAGCTAATTCTGAGATAACATAAGGTGTTGTGAATGAATTTTCAATTCTCTGTGGAATATATCCGATATTTTTAGATAATTTAGAAATTGAAGATTTCTTCATTCCATCATGATGGAATATTATCTTACCCTCAATTTCGCCCGCATAGAAATTAGGAATAAGTCCAAGCATTGAATAACAAAGAGTGCTCTTACCACTCCCACTTGGACCTGTCAATATAACAAATTCTCCCTTTGAAATTGTTGCATTTATATCTTTCACAGTCCATCTATCTCTCAAACTATAACGAAAACTGTAGTTCTCGAAAGAGATAGCTGATTTTGTCATATGCAAACCTCACACTACGTCAATCATCTCTTAATCTCCTCTAATAGAAGATCTAAAAGATATTTCATTTTTTCTTCTATATCTGTTGGAAAAATATCTGATTTTACTATATTCATACCAGCAGCAGTCTCATGACCCCCTCCAGAACCATTCATTTTATTTGCTAATCGATTTGCAAGCTCTCCAAGATTAACATCATTACTTTTAGAGTACTCTTTTGTACATCTAAAACTGACCCGATGTTCCTCACAGGTTGGTGCTGCTATTACTGCAGAAAAACTTGCACCTACATCGATTAATGCTCTAGCTACAGATGCTTCAAAGCTATTTACGTATGATACGACATAAACATTAGCTCCTTCCTTGTGTACTAAACTTCTAGCTGCTCCTTTTAGTCTGGCAACTCTTTCTGATATAGATAAATCAGTTTGAAGCATCTTAAGTGCTTTTTCATAATCTCCTCCTCTTTTAATTAGAGATTGTGTTATTCTTAATGTGTTTGGAGATAAATATCTGAATCTTCTTGTATCAAATAGAATCCCAGCTATAAGTAGCGTTGAGATTTCAGGAGAGAGTTCAATTTCCAGCTCATCATGTAACTGTGTAATAATTTCCGCAGTAGATGTTGCATCATGAATAATTGTTTGTTTTGCTTTCTTGGAAAATTCATGAAAAGAATGATGGTCTATAATAAAAATGGGTGTTTTTTGAATAATGTATTGCTCCAAGGAAATGTTTCCTAATTGCGATGGATTGTTTGTATCACAGAGAAAAATCGCTTCCAAATTAGCGGGGATGTTCTCTAAGAATATTTCTTCATCTTTATGCGATAAAACCTTTTTAGATAATTTACTTAAAGAATCAGCAATTAAAACGATTGATAGCTTAGGTATGAAATGCAACAGTAAGTTTTTCAAACCTATTGCACTTGAGATGGAATCAGGGTCTGCATTCTGATGAGTGAAAATTCCTACATGTGAGATTTTTTCTTCTTGAAGAAATTCCAATATTTCTAGGATTTCTTTAGACATAGTAACTCCTCTTTTAAAACGTCTTGAGCAAAGTCATTGAGATTTTTAAGCAGTTCTTCAAGTTCAGTGGATGTTAATCCTCCTGACATTTCGAAATCAATAACCAAAGTTAACAGATTATCAGTAGATTGCGATAATTGTACAATAAAATTATAATCTGTAAGGAGCTGCTTCTGAGGGTGTTTACTAATTTGAGCGTTTATCTTATCTTCTATTGTTGATGCTAAATCTTCAAGTTGATCCTCAGTTAATGGTCCAATACCTATATCTATTATATCAGATGACATGTATCTACTACTCGTATAGATTATTAGCTATAAAGAAGAAATGTTTATTCATTTTTTACCTATTAATTTCTCTTGTAGCTCTTTAACAGAAGAGACTAATTTTTTCTCTCTATTGGTCAAAGAAGAAAGTCTAACTTCTACTTTTTCTTGTTGTTCTTTAAGATGCTTATTTACATCTTCAACATTTGTTTGAAACAATAACCGTCCTGCAGACCTATAGATAACTTCAGATGGATCTAGTTCTTTGGTCTCTTTTAATGCGCTCGCTATATCTCGTTTCTCAAGTTCGAATTGCTGAAGATTTACCCTTATTATTTCTAATTCTTGAACAAGTTGATTAAATCGTTGAAGTTCTTCTTGCTGTTCTGGAGTCATTTGCGGGGTAGTCATGATTGTTCTTCTCGTTTATATTTTGAAAAACGCTGAAGGAGATGTAAAATAAACCTTTTGATAAAAGGGAAAGAAAATGGTAATTTTACTGTTAACAAACAAATAATTAAAAATTAAAAAAATAAAGAAAAAGAAGGAAGTTGGGAAAATTTGTTAAATACAGCGGTAAACTGAAGTTGGTCCAATTTCCTTGTATTCTTTCTTGGTAACCCACAATTTTGCGAATGTTTTAAGGGAGCTTAGGATGCTTCCACCAATCCAGACAGAATATCTTCTCTCAGGAGGTGCGATAATCTTTACTTCCATAGTCTCAGGAACTAATTCTGTAAGTTCTTTATGAAGACGTTCTTTAAGACCTGGGAACATTGTA
Organism: Candidatus Heimdallarchaeota archaeon; assembly: GCA_023136245.1. Taxonomy (GTDB): domain Archaea; phylum Asgardarchaeota; class Heimdallarchaeia; order Heimdallarchaeales; family Heimdallarchaeaceae; genus UBA460. The sequence continues at coordinate 7,828 of JAGLRO010000021.1, read as the reverse complement.
GAACCACCAGATAGTACAATATTTGCATATAAATCTCTTCTGAGATCTACATCACAATTTTGTATTGATCTGTATATTAATTCGTCAAGTGGATTTTCTTCTGATCCAATAGCACCTGGATTAAAGAGTAATTCAGGGGCCATGAAACGTTCAGCACCAATGGTTAATGTTTCACCATCTGGTAAAGTATATGTTTTCTCCATTCCAGAAACTTTCTCAGCAAGCTTTAGCTCTTTCTCGGGATCAAGAGCTACGTAACAAAGGCGTTCCTTAATATCACGGACAATTTCTCTCTCAGCACTGCTTGAGAGTGAATATCCTCGCTGACGTAGAAGTCTGCGGAGATAGTCTGTTATATCACGTCCTCCAATGTCAGAACGATGAATTGCATGACTTATTGCGAAACCTTCGTAGACAGGAACTATATGTGTAACTCCATCACCGGAGTCTACAACAATACCAGTAGTACGACCTGAAGCGTAAAGAGATAAGATAGCTTGCATTGAAATGTACATTGCAGGTACATTAAATGTATCAAACATCAATTCTGCCATTTTCTCCTTATTTTGATTTTTGTTCAAGGGAGGTTCAGTTAGCAGAACAGGATGTTCATTAGGATTAACTCTTAAATCATTGTAGAAAGTATAATGCCAAATACGCTCCATTGCATCCCAGTCTTGAACTTGTCCATGCTCTACAGGATAAACAAGTTTCAGAACACCGCGGAGGTTTATAGCTTCCTCGCCTATGTAATATTCACGCACGTAGTGCTCTACGTCAGTCATGATTATTTGATATTTTGGATAACCAATAATTGTTGGGAAAACGCTTCTGGGTTGATCTTCACCGGCAAAACCATTTTTAGTAAAACCGGTACCATTATCTATAACCAGCGGTTTGTTTTGTATCATCTCTTCCATAGTTATCACTTTTGCAATTTTTGTTTATATCCATTTAGTAATGGTCTTATTGATTCATAACCTTTAAGTCTTAATTAAAGTTTTTGATAGTATTAGCGATATTGTCATTAATACAATCACAGCTTTTATAAGCCCAACAACTGATTCCTTTCTATTCCCAGTTCTTTTGTAACTCAAATTCTATCTAGAACAAAAAAAGTAGGGATTGTTTTAAAATAATAATTTGGGGTTTACCCTCTATAGAAATTTTGAACTTTACCAACAAGCTTTGCTCTTTTTTCTCTCCTCTCTTTTTTCTCTTCTTTCATAAATTGATCCAATAATTGCTCTTGTTCTTCCGAGTAATATTTCCCCTTGGAGTAAACTATTCTTATTTTATTCTTTTTCTTATTTGATTCTAGACCCTTAATTTTTACATCGGGATCTGTACAAACTACGTATGATTTATGTTTTTCACCTAATTGCTTCAAATTAATGTTTTTTAAGCGATTCCTCTCTAAAGATAAAGAAGAAATATTAGTATAATTAGCTAAAGGTTTCAGATTGATTTTTGATATTCTGTTGTCACCCAAATCTATCTCTTTGATTTTTTTGCATAATGTTAAAGAATCCAACCTTATCTTCTTTATTTCATTACTGTAGAAACGCAGTTCTTTGATATTAGACCATTGAGTTTCTTCATCTATTTCTATCTTATTTAGCAGATTATAATCGAAGTTGATTATTTTCAGTTTCTTATTGTTGCGAATAGGTTTGAGATTTATTTCATTAAGAAGATTATTCTGTAAATTCAGTGTTTCTAGTTTCAAGCACATTGATAAGGGTGTTAAGTCAACTCGAATAATCTGATTGTTACTCAGGTCTATAGATTGAAGCTTTTTACATTTTTTCAATGGTTTCAAATCAATTTCTATAATATTATTTGAACTAAGATTTAACGTTATTAGTTTTGTACAAATAGAGATTTGTGTCAAATCAATCCGATCAATGTTTAGACTAGATAGATTTATTGTCTCTATATTGGGATTGATGGTAATATGGAACTCCTCTCCTTCCTGTTGACCAGAAATTGTGATGTTCATTTGACTTCCATCTCTTGGAAATTTCTAAAAATTACCCTGTGTTATTTACTTTTGTTACATAATAAATGTATTACGAAAGGTGAAAAGTCTTCTAATTAATCAGAGTTTCATTATTTTTTTCACTTCAATTATTAGAATACTATTAATCTAATAATTCAAAAATAACCCGTTTTTGATTGTTGTGCCCTCTAATATTTATAATCAATTAATCCAATAATTAAAATGACATAAATCTAATTATTAAAACAATTGTAATAACATTAATAAGTACTTCTAAATAAATAAGGCTGAACCACTTTCAAGTTTTTCTTGAGTGGGAAATTTAGGTGAATAAAAAATGAATAAAAGAATAATGACTTTAGCAATTATTGCTATTTTCAGTGTTTCAATAGTGATGGGCGTAACAACTGCTCAACAGACAGAAATTAACATTGCATTTTCAATCAACTTACTATCTCCTAATACAAGTCCAGCCCGCAATCAATGGTCACTATTAATGGAACAAACTTTACCAAAAATTGGAATTGGAATCACATTCCATGAATCTACTGGATGGGGTAATATTGCACCTCGTACATGGTCTTATCCATTCTTAGACTATGATTACATCCCAACATACTCAGAAGGTGGTTATGATCTTCTTTTCGTTGGATGGTCATGGCCTCTTGACTTAAACCTACAAGCTTTGTATGAAACAACAGCAATTACTCCAAATGGAGATAACCATTACCAATATAGTAATCCAGCATACGACACACTTTTAGAAGATTATATGGCAGAACTTGATACAACTCAAAGACTATCACTTGCAAAAGATCTGCAAGAGATTATTTACGAAGATCTCCCTGGAATTGCCTTAGTATATCCTAGATCACTTTTTGGATTCAAAGAAGGTCTTGTTGGCATTGATGATCTATTATTAGCTAGTACAAATCATCGTGCTGAATTCTGGGATGACCCTGATGATCATATCATCAAATACGCTATTCCAGCAGATTTAAGAGAACCAAACGTCTATCAAGCTGAATCGTTTTATGATTGGCAATGGATGTACCCAGTTTATGGATGTCCACTTAAGAGAGCACAAGATAGTCATATTTGGGAACCTGAAATTGCTTCAGCAATAGAGGTTTCAACAGTAATTGATGATAAAATAAATGTTACAGTGACTCTTGATTCTTTGGCTAAATTCAGTGATGATAGTGATGTTTTACCAGAAGATCTCAAATATAGTTATGAATTACATATGACTCCAGCTGTAGGAAGTTCAAATTATGGTACTCTTACTTATTGGTTCCCAACAAATAGTTCAATATCAATTGTTGGAGGATCTGGAGGAAATGTTGCTGGTGGACAAGTACTCTTCGAGTTTTCTGGTGTTTTCAACCTTTGGGAAAGCATCTTTAATACACAAATAATAGATAAAAGCGAAGTTCAACCACTAATTTCAGCTCATGGATATGGTATATTTAATGATGTTCCAGGCACTGGTAATGCTCAGTGGTCACTAGTCAAGTCCTGTGGTCCATTTATGGTAGAAAGCTACGATTCCATTAACAGTGTCGTAAAATTAGTACCTAATCCATATTGGCACGGTGAACCAGTAAAACTAACTGAATGGTATCTAACCTTTATTGCCGGTAAAGACGCAGCTGTTGCCGCACTTCTAGCAGATGAAATCGATTTAATGGATGCACAATACTTCCCAGTATTAGCAGACTTTGAGAATCAAGCTGGTATCGAAGGTGTGCTTGTTAAAGATCCTTCTCATCAAGAAATGTCAATTAATATGCTACACCCAGTTATGGGAACTGGAGAATTAACACCAGTTGGTACAGCTGAAGCTGCTAAGTACGTTCGTAAAGCTATCAGTCACGCTGTTCCTCGTCAAACCATAGTTGATGAGATTCTAGAAGGATTAGGAGCTCCTGCTACAACTGCAGTACCAGACTCTGTTGTAGGATATGATGATACACTAGAACCATACGCATACGATTTAAATCTTGCAATTGATTATATGGAAAATGCTGGTTTTACTGTTGAAGTACCTTATACTTCACCAACCGGAATTGCTGGATTAATTTTCATATCATTCCTTGGCCTAGCAGCTATTGAATCTATGAGAAGATTAAGATCGAAATAAAAACCGAATAATGCAAAAAACCTTTTTTTCTTTTTTTTTTATAACTTGAACATTTATACCAGCATATCGTTATATTTTACCTAATCCCTTCATTGCAAAAGCTCTTAATGCTAGTTCAGTTTCAGAAGTATTAGAAACATATAATTACCCACCATACAAAACAGTATTTTCGGAGTATATAGTTAAAAAAGAGATTCCTTTACATGAACTAGAATTTGCCGTTGAACGATTTCTTCTAAAAAAATGGAAAAGAATTTTCCGATTTGGAACAGTTTTAGAGTCAGATATCATAATTGGTTTTCTGGAATTAAAACTTGCTGAGACAATGGATGTTATAAGAATTATTGTTGGAATAAATGCTGGTTTTCCTAAGAATGAGATCAGGGAAAACTTACTTTTCTATGGATCGTTATAGAAGCTTGGAATAATTCCTTGAAATATTTGCTTGAAACTTGAGATAAAAAGAAGAAATAAAAGGAAATTAAGCAGAACTCAAAACATCGACAGTTTCAGGAACATATCTTTTGATTACTTGCATAGCAAGTCCTACATTGTGTAGATCATGACTTGCACCGATTAAAATATATTCATCTGCACCTGCAAGTATTGTAAAACCTTCTTCTCCTCGTATTAGAACTTGTTCTAAATCTCCATGATCAAGGTTACCAGTAACCATTTTACCTGTTGAATGAATTGCTGAAGAAATAGCACTAAGCAAATCTGGATCTGTGCCTTTCTCCGAGAAAAAAGCAACTTTAATTCCTTCTTGGTTAACAACAGCGAGAGCTTCTAAATCGCACCCAAGTGATATTTGTTTCAGTATTCTAACAAGTTGCTTTTTTTGTGCTGCTGATAAATCTATAGACATTTTTCATCACCTATATTTTTCTACTTGTTATAGAGAACTATTCTACTATTAAGTTTATTGAAACCAGAAAAAGAAGAAAGAGAGAATTTAATATGATCTAGAGATATATACAACTTCTTTAGCTTCTTCATTGCAAATTATACAGGGACCAAAAGGCTCCTCTTCCTCTCCATAAAGAGTACCACGTATCTCAGCGCGAAGCTTCTCTTTGATTAAATCTGCACATTCCTCATCACCACACCAATTAGTCTTTACAAAACCTGGATTTCTGTCTGTAAATGTGGATTCCAATTCATCGTAAGCTACAACCTCAGTTATTGATTTTTCCAATAATGTTTTCGATCTATTTTTCAACTCCTCAGTAATTATGTCAAATGCTTCTTTAATTGCTTTCACAATTTTACTTTTTTCAACAAAAATCCTTTCTTTTGTATCACGTCTGGCAAGAGTAACTCCACCTTTTTCAACATCTTTAGGTCCAATTTCTATTCGAATTGGAACTCCAAGCAGTTCATACTCATTGAATTTAAATCCTGATGTTTTATTACTTGAATCATACTCTACTCTGATGTCAGATTTCTTTATTTCCTTTAGAACTTCTTCACATTCTTTGTTTATTCCTTCTTCCTTACCTTTAAACAGAATTGGAACAATAATCACTTGTAAAGGTGCAAGATAAGGAGGAATTATTAACCCTCGATTATCTCCATGCACACTAATAACTGCAGCAATGACTCTTGTTGACAGTCCATAACATGTTTGGTACGCATAATCGTGGCTACCATCTTCTTTCTGAAAACGAATGTTGAAAACTTTTGCAAATCCTTGGTCAAGATTATGAGTTGTACCTATTTGAAGTGTTTTCCCATCAGGTAATGGAGTGTCATATGCAACTGAATACAACGCACCAGGAAAAGTATCATATTTTGGTCTTTTAGTAATTAGATAAGGTAGGCAACATTCATCAAAAAAAGATCCATAGATCCACATTGACTCCTTAACCTGTTCAACAGCTTCTTCTGGAGTAACATGACATGTATGAGCTTCAGTCCACTGAAACTCTCTATCACGGAGTAGAGGTTTTGTATCTTTCGTATCTATCCTGATGATATTGCACCATTGGTTTACCTTGAGTGGCATATCTGTATGTGCTCTTATCCATTGAGAATACATATGGTACATTATTGTCTCTGATGTTGGTCTCAGAGCAAATTTATTCTCAAGCTTCTTTTTACCAGCATGTGTTACATATGCTACTTCTGGTACAAAACCCTCAAAATGCTCACTTTCTAATTCAAGAAACTTATCAGGAATAAACAGAGGAAAATACATATTCTTATGGTCAGTTACATAGAATTTTTCATCCAACATTTTCTTCATTCGATCCCAGATTTCATACCCATTAGCAAGTAAAACATTCATACCCTTTACTTCAGTTCGAGTGTCTACTATCTGTGCTCGACGCACAACATCTAAATACCAAGCCATGAAATTTTCTTTTTTCTTAGTGAAAATTGACATTTCGAATCACCATTGTTTGTTCTTTTATAAAAATCTCGAAGACATCTTGAGAGTTTTGTTCCTTATTTACACTAAAAAGGTTCCCACTTGAGATATTTGTGAGTATCCGTCGGTTTCTTCGGAACAAATTCACCTATCATTGTCCTCATACATTACCATCTTTTGTCATTTAAAAATACATCGATTTACAAAAAAATAAAATTAGATTTATTCTCTTCTTAAATTTCTGAATGGATTTAATGTTAGAATGGAACATTTTTATTTGTAGTGAAAATTTGCTTTATTATGAAACTCTTGTTCATTGTCTTGGATGGATTAGGTGATCGACCTATCCCTGAATTAGGAGGAAAAACCCCTCTTGAATATGCAGATACACCAAATATGGATAAATTTGCATCTCTTGGAATGAATGGTCTACTACATGTAATCGCTCCAGGTGTAACTCCTGGAAGTGATACGGCTCATTTAGCTCTGTTTGGAGCTGATCCTTTCGAATATTATACTGGAAGAGGACCTTTTGAAGCAGCAGGTATAGGTTTAGAATTAAAGGAAGGTGATGTAGCTTTTAGATCAAACTTCGCAACAATAGATAGAAATGGAATTGTTGAAGATCGAAGAGCAGGGAGAATAAAAACTGGAACAAGAGAATTAGTTGAATTATTCGACAACATAATGATAGATGGAGTTCAAGTTTTTCTAAAAGCTGGAACAGAACATAGGGCAGCATTAGTTCTTAGAGGGGACAATTTGTCAGATAAAGTTTCAGAAAATGATCCGCATGTGGAAGGAGTCGAACCTCATAAATTTGAACCATTAGATGATAGCTCAAATGCTAAACTCACATCAAAGATTCTAAATAAATTCATTGAAAAGGCGAATTCAATTCTGTCAAAAGCTGAGATTAATAAGGAAAGGATAGAGAAAGGACTACTACCTGCTAATTATTTCTTAATTAGAGGAGCAGGGAAAGTACCTAAATTACCAAATTTTGAGGAAGAATACAGTTTGGAAACTGCTTGTGTAGCTGGAGGCGGTCTTTACAAGGGTGTTGCTAGAATGCTAGGAATGCATATAGTTGAAGATGAAAGATTGACTGGAGGATCATCCACTGATTTATCTGCGAAGTTTGAGATAACTTTCGAAACTCTACAAAATTACGATTTTGTATTTACTCATGTTAAAGGAGCTGATAATTTCGGTCATGATGGAGATTATAAAGGAAAATCTGAATTCATCGCAAAAGTAGATAAAGAAATTGCACGATTTCTCCCTGAAAATTACAAAAACGATCTTG
>JAGLRO010000209.1 GCA_023136245.1 Candidatus Heimdallarchaeota archaeon | reverse complement strand
GCATTGATACAAAGAGAGGTATCAATAGACAAACTTTGGGATTATCAAGTGCGATTTGTGAAAGAAGTTGGAAGAGACTTAGCAGCATTAGATATGATGAGAAGGGCTTTTCAGAAGCTTTCAGAGGAAGAAGCTTCTTACCTTTTAAACAGAGGAATAATAACTAAATCTGACCTTGAAAAAATGATTCATTCAAAATACCCGAAAAGTTCTATCCTGAAATTAATTATTTCATTTTTCAAAGGAATAACAAATATCAAACTGATGTTAAAATTGAGAAAAGCTATATCTTTATCCAATAGAATTTACAAATACTACAAAACAATACCCAAAGAATATGATCCTAGAAAATATTATGTTTGGTTACTGGGTCAAATGTATATCTTTAAGGAAATTGAGGAAAATATCTGATTTTAGGCACTAAACTTAAAAAAACTAAATTATACTTATATTTATGTCAAGTGAATCCGAAAATGATTTTCGGTTCATATTGGAAAATATACTAGAGATAGAGGATAGTAGTAGAGTAACAATTGAGATAATCAATATTATTGAGGGACTGGAATGGCGGATAGCTGATTCAACTGAGGAAATCATATTTCTTTCGAAAAATTTCAAATGCAAGGGGAGCAAGATAAAATCACCCGATTTCAGAAAAGTCTATACAGGTGCAGCTAGAAGGAAAATACCTATAATGCACTTATTGAATCAAGATGATGAAGTCTCTGGAGCATTCTCATTAAAAGCTATATCAAAAGTATGGAAAATGTCTATAAGAGAAAAATTAGTAGAGATACAATTAATACCATTTGAAGAAGAAGAATTGAGAGCAAAGTTCATAGAAATTGAATTTCAAACAGGTATTTTTCAAATTCGAAGTATTCATCAGTTATTCCCAACAGAGAATTATTTTGAGAGTAATATTCAGATTGATAAAAGCTATGCGAAAGCATATGCAAGATATAAAGAGCTAGTTCCTTTCATTACAGACAGAATAATTGACTTACTCTCAACAGATGAGATAGCCCCTACTTTTGAAACTTGGGAAAAGGATCCTGTGAGATATGATCTACCTAATGTAGATACAGCAGATATTACCTTAGCTAGGAAATTAGTAGAGGAACTACCTTGGGGAGATTTAGAAATACTTGTGAAAAACATCAGAGAGATTATGACTGAAACAGAATGGGAAGAATATACAGATAGACAAACAATTGAAAGATATTCACAATTCTTGAAATATGTGAAAAAGATCAGAAGAGCAAAGAGAAAAGAAGAACCTGAAGACTATTCAATATTCATAGATGATCTAGATGTTTAAAGGCATGTAAATATTACTTATATTTTTAAATATTAGGATAAGCTTTTTATTCCACAGACAAAATTATTCGAACTGGAATCTTGTTTCTATTGAAATGGGATTTAATAAAAAAGGTGCTAACAAATGAAATTAGCAAGAAAAGCAATTCTAACTATAATTTGTTTAATGGGATTAATCCTTGTAGGAACTTTGACAGCTGAAGCTAAGATTGAAAGATTCAACTTCGATGGTATGGAATATCAATTTCAATCCCCTGATCCTGCTGATAAAGAATGGATAGATGAAGATTTAGTTCTTCACCTCCGTGGTGGAGCTTATTATTTCGAATTAGCACATCCTTTCTTTGTTGATGGTATTTTAATCGCAACAACAGACGTGATGCAAATCGATCTAACAACTGGACTTGGAGATGGTAAAGGAGGAAACTACCTTACTGCAATAAGTAACATCCCAGGATATGTAGGACTAGATATTGAATTAGAAGGTACATCGATACTTAAATTCGAATTTGGGTTCATCCATGGATGGGCTACATCTAAAGGAACAATAGGGGAACACAAACTACATTTGAAAGCTGAATTTGGACCTGTCTTTATAGGTGGAAACTTTATAGGAACATATCTAAGAGGAACTTTGACAATTCACATCTAAACAAAATAATCATTCCCTTCTCTTTTTTTCTTCTTGAAAAATTTCAAGTTTATTAGACTGTTTAGAGATTGAAAAAAGAAAAATAGTTTTTTTGTTTTCACTCAAATCAGTACTCTGAATACATCAATACCCATAAAGATTAACCAAATTGGACAAGTAGTTAAGCAGAAACCTGGTTTCCTTTTATTACACTTCAGGAATTAGATTTCATTAAGAGTCTATTCTTTCAGCTAATTCCCTTAATTTTTCAAGTAGTTGAGTGTTATCAGGAACAGTAAGCTTGTCTCCTCCAGTTCCATGAACAACACCTAAATTATCCCCTCTGAAATAACTTATCATATGATTGATTGAATCAATTGCAGCAAAGACTCCAGAGCTCTTTGAATTGGTGTCTCCATAGACAAAGATAGTTGCGAATTTTCTCCCATTTAGAGCATGACCTCCATTGACATGTAAAGCAACTAATCTATCTACAAATAGTTTCAATTGAGCAGAATAGGTAAACCAGTATATTGGAGAAGCAAAAATCAAAACATCTGAATCTAATACTGTTGGATATAAAGTATTCATAACATCATTCTGAACACATTTTAGAGGATAATCCTTATAACACCAAAAACAACCTTGACATGGATTAATATCATAATCATTAAGAGTGAGAATTTCAACCTCGTGTCCTTTATCTTGAACCATCTTCCTTAATTCTTCAACAAGAAATGATGTGTTTCCTTTCTTCCGAGGACTTCCATTTAAAATAAGTATTTTGCTCATAGTTTTTCATAATTTCAAATTCTTATAAGACTTGTTCTTTGTTTTCAAATGTATAGAAAGGAAACTAGTTTTTTCGTCTTCGTCTAAGAACAACCAAAATCCCACAAACGATTGGAATTGCACTTAAAGCTATCAGAGTGCTATATGAACCTTCATCAATCTCAACATAATCTTCATAGAATTCATAATCAAGCTCTACCGATTCCAACTCATCTAGTGAATAAACCATTCCATAATCTGTTGGTGTTTGTTCAGACATTAGACTTGTTATTACATAAGCTTCTTGAATACCATCCCCCTCGCAATAAAATGCTATTCTATCTGTTTTCTTTTTTAAGATTTGCTGGGTTACGTTCCAACCATTATCATCCTTAATTGCAATTGATATGCCTAAAGCATAAGGATATGGATTATCAATAGCAAAAGTAAAATTGTCATTTGGTACGTAAATTTCCTTTACTTCAAATCCATAATAATAGTGTATGACATCAGTTTTTTCAATTGGGAGAAAGTAACCAATTCCAGTTGTTCTCTGAATTTTGTAATCTACAGTTTCGAAACCGTATATTCCATCATAACATTCTGTATCATCTATTACACAGGCAGTTATCCAATCTAAGTATACATCATTGAAGGTAAGATCATATCCAGCA
>JAGLRO010000208.1 GCA_023136245.1 Candidatus Heimdallarchaeota archaeon | reverse complement strand
GTGGTACATAATTAATTTGATTAAGAGATAATTGGAGATTATCAACAAAATGACTAAGAAGTCCAATTTGAATTTTTGTTTTATCAATGTTTAGTTTTTCGATTTTGGGAATTATCTCTGGATCAGGTAATTGATGGTCTGTGCCATGCATCAACTGAAAAACAGGAACAGGTGAATACTGAAGTAGATCATTGATATTTTCTTTTATTACTTCAGTAAGATTTTCAAGATCTGTAGGTAACATTGCTGCATTTCCATATCCGTATGGCATATAGATTCCTAGAACAGACTTTGTTGATTTTATATCACTTTTCCAAGAAAATGGAACAGTTGCAATCTCAGGTCCAACTCCTCTCCAAATAACTGCTGTATCAATTGAAGTCAAATCTCGTAAAATCTGTGGTATTGCTCTAGAATGACCGAATTGATCAGGAAGATAAGCTATCTGCATTTGAGGAATATCTAATTCTTTTGCAAGATCATAGCTAACTTCTAGATTTCTGATTATACTTTCTTGACCTATTAGCCATTCATCAGGTAGAAGATACCAAGGCCCAACCTCTAACCTTCCATTACGTATAAAATTCAAAAGAAAATCCTTTCGTTCTGGTCGAATTTCAAAATAATCTTCAAGTATTATTGTTTGACCATCGAGCATAAAAAAATAGTTCTCATTCAGAAATATATCGATCAATTTATCGATCATTTTTACAAGTTCAAATCTAAAATCCTGAAAGGTTCTGTACCATTCTCTGTCCCAGTGGGTAGAAGGTATGATGAAAGCTTTTGAGATATCTGAATCATTCTTCTTTTCTGAGCTCATAGAGCATACACTACTATCAAAAAAGAAATATCTTTGATTAAGATTTTGCTATGAATTTAAAAGGAAAGCAAGAAAATTAAGGCTTCATCATCTCTTTTGCATTATCTATTAGTTTTTGAGCAGATGCTGGACCAATTCCTTTTATTTTTACTAATTCATCAACTGATGCTATAATTAACTCTTCAGCAGATTTAAAACCTGCATCTTTTAGAGCTTGAGCTTTTTGTCCTACTCCTTTCACCTTTTCAATTGGTATTGTGATTTCTACATCTTTCAATGTCTTTGAAGGAGGTACAGTTTTGAGTTGGGAATGCTCAATTCTCCCTCTGAGATTTCTAAGACCATTTTCTCTTAATTCTCTCTCATTTATTTTCAGTTTCGAAATAGTTTTTAGAATTTCTTCGCTTCTTTCAATCATTTTCATGAATTCTCTTTGTTCTTTTTTGGAAGCATCATAAAGTAATCCCAGACCATTAATAGAGTTTAGAAAAATTATCGTCGAGTCAACAACAAGGAGAGGATTTGACAGTTCCATACTTTTCCTAAAAGCAACTTTAGATAGCATTAAACTTTTGTCATAGTTTTCTGTTTTTATCATGATTTGGCTTGTAAGAAGCATTGATGCTAGTTTTCCTGTTTCATCTAATTTCAAACCTTTTTCTAAAACATTAAGTTCATGCAAAGCTTCTTCATATTTCCCCTCTTCCATAAGAATCTCTGCTGCACGTAATCCTTCGAGGTATGTACCAAACATATATGAACAGCCTCAACAACCATTTTGTTGATATTATAGCTAATTATACATTATTCAAATAATAAACTTTCGCTAATTCAAATGGAATTTAGATATGAACTATTTCAATGTCCCAATAAAATATTTAGTTTTTCTGATTCATATGTAAAGATAGATTTAAATCTTCTTTAGACGAGGATTGAATGTAAATGATATCAAAAATAACTGAAAAAACTCCGATACAGAAGAATACTATTTTACTGTTGAGTGGTAGTATTCTTATTATTATTTCAGGTCTTTTGAATATCGTTGACCAAATCTTCATTGGTTGGTCTTACAGAATTCCTGCTTTAAGATATATCTTATTTTGTTTTACTGTTGTTGGACTAATACCTATAGCATTTGGATTAAGAAATATAACAGAGATGTATTTTATTGAACACATAACAAATGTAGGAAATCAAGCTTTTACGTGGTTGCTATTTTATTCTGTAGCAGTTGTTTTGGATATAGTTCTAATAGGTTGGCCAATAACTGCACCTTTTGTGGGATACGCAATTATTTTTGGCAGAGTACTGGGTTTTCTTAAAATGAACAAGACTTTTGTCAAAATTAATGATGTTTTCAATCTGAAACTAGGGGGCATTTTCTATATATTGTTCGCTTGGTACTCTGTCATTGTTTCAATCATGAATAGTGTTGCAAATTGGGCACAAGATGTAACATTTGAAGTTGGTATGTTTGCACTCAAGGGATTGATCGAGACAATACTTTTGGTTATTGTTGGAATAAAACTAATAATAGACTCTCAAAGAATCAAACGATTTATTCAAGAAAGTAATATAAAACCTTACTCAACAAAAAGAACTCTTTTTGTGAAAGATAGTTCTACTTTAACAAGATCAAAACTAGGAAAAGAACATCTTCAAGCTCAAACACAATTAGCTAAGCTGAGAGAAAAAACAGAGAAAAGATCTTTAGCATCAAAACAAAAAAGAAAAAAAGTAAAACATAAAAGAATCAGTGAAGAACAAATCAAACAACGAGCTTTAATATCAAAAGGATTTATTACATGCACAAGTTGTGGGGAGAGAACTGATAAATATCTGAAAAATTGCATAAATTGTGGTCATACCTTTCAAAAGCATGAAAGAATTTCTACTGAAAAATCTCTAATGGAAGCTGAACAAAGCAGAAAATTTACTAAAAGATTATTAACTGCAAAGAACGAGAAAATCTTTCAACAAATTGTAATTGTTGCAGCATTAATTGCTTTTTCTACATATGCTTTTGTAACCAGGAACGCAACTCTGGTTGTTTATGCATGGATAATAATCGCAATTTTAGGAACATATTTGGTTGTAAATTATATTATTCTATTTTTTGTAGGACGGGGGTTTGCAATAACATCAATTTTAAGCGATATAGCCTTTTTATTTATCATTATACCTGTTATTTCTGCTATATTATCATACTTCATCTTTCAAGGAACTTTATCATATGTTGTTACAAAAATGGATGATCCTGTATATAACACACTCTTTATTCTTACAACATTTGTGATCTCAATTATATGCATTCTAGTACTACTCAGATTCAGAATAAGAAGTTCCAACATGGGTTTTAAAGAGTATATCAAGTATCGATTTGATTTTAAGGAAAGAGCAAAGGAATTAGCGAAGGAAGAAAAAAGAGCAGAAAGAAAGCGGTATTACTTTGACCAATTGGATAGGATTGAAGCTAGAATGAACAAACAAAAAGAGTCGAAAGTCATGGCCTATGAAGATTTTGATTTTAAACAAAGATTGAAAGATCTGGGCAGTCCTCTTGAAGATGAAGAAAATGAATAAAAATAGCGAAACATAAGCTTTCCACTAATTTCATATTGAGTACGATATTTGAGAAAGAGATATATTATCTCTCATAATAGTATATTCATAAAGCATACTGGGGTTACTTTGAGTTTTAAATCTGATATAAGGCAAAGAGTTGAATATGTCTGTAATAGATGCAATAAGAGTAGAATTTTGTTCATTGCACCTTCTTTGCAAAGCGACAAAGTAGCTTCACATGGCTATATAGAATATGTGGATGTACATTATTGTTTAAATGACAAACTGAATGCAATCAAGCTATTTGTAGACAAAAATTATGCTGTTAGATCTCAAGTCTCTATTAAAACATCTTCAAGCAGTGACGAATCATCCTTTAATGAAATTGCAGGACTTAATATACCTCTACCAAAAAAAGCTGAATTTATCAATCAAAAGATAGAATCAACTAGAGATTATGGAGCCTATAACTTAAAGAAACTGGATATTAAGGACAAATTAAGGGAGAGGATTTATCAGATAGGAGGAGAAGGAGAAGGAACTGAAGTAGAGGTAAAATCAACCTTGAATTTTATAGAAATAAAAGCAACTATCGAAGAAAGCATATCAAGAGAAAATGTTGAAGGTTGGCTCAAAAACCTTGCAAATATGCTTGAATCTGTAGTCTCTCTAGATGAAACTCTATTGCAATACTTAGGTACATATCTGGACCACATGATTCTAGATAAGCATACAGAAAAAGAACTCTTGGAGCTTGACCTGCTTCTCCATTCTACAGTTGCAATTCCACATTCAACTTTATCTCATATTAACATATTTGATGATCATGTCAATGAATTGTTTCCAGAATTAAGTGTTGTTTCTTTTCGTATGTATAAATCTATCATGCATGCATGTTTGAACAATGAACAGAAGACTATTATTGATATCAGTGATGAAGTAAAAGATAAACATATATCAATACAAGCATTACCTTATTTCATATCTATTCTAGGTCAGCTAGTTTCTTTTGGTTTCATAAATATTGAAAAACTAGAATTTTATACTATTTGAAAATTTACAAAGAGTTAATTGAAAAAAGATGAGTAAAATGACCTTGAAAGAAGAAGAATTTAATCTAGAATCAGCTTTCAAAATAATGAAAACACTCTGTAAAAAATTTAATTCTAGGGTAGCAGGATCCACTCAAGAACAAGAAGCAGTTAAATTCATTGCTTATCAATTTAAGAAACATGTTGGATCTCTTCCAAACATTGATAATTTTCCAATCATACTGTATGAGGGAAAATATGCTAGTCTCCAAATACTACCAGAAGGAGAAATAATTGAGGGAAAACCAATCTGGTTGACCAAAAACACTCCAAGTACAGGAATAATCAGACAGGTTGTCTATATTGATTTGAATAATGTTGGAAA
>JAGLRO010000207.1 GCA_023136245.1 Candidatus Heimdallarchaeota archaeon | reverse complement strand
ATAATCCTAACAGTAATATTACTCCACCAACTATGCCTTTTGTTATGTTGGTATTTCTATTACTCTCCATGCTAATTGATATTGATTACAGACATTAATAAAATATACTAAAAGAAAGAATAAAATCTAGTTGGTTTTTCGATTTCTTACTGAGATTCAAGTCCGTTATCAATTAGCTCAATAAATTGTTTATACTCTGATTCATCTTTTGGTTTAATTATCGGATTCTCAATATCAGCTTTAGCTTTCAAGAAGAATTTTTTCGCTTTTTCCTCTTCTCCATCTTTTTTCAGATTTCTTGCTATATTTACCAATCCCCATCTATACATGAGTGCATGAGTATCTGTAAATCCTGAAAAATCCACATCAAGAGCTTTGAAGCGTTTAAGATATTCTACTGATTCATCAATGAACTCAGTATCTTCAAGTACTATCTCATGGGCAAGGATCATCTTGTTGAATTCAATTTCCTTGTATTTATCTAGTGTCTCAATGAATACATCCAATTTTTGCCAGTTTATTGAAGGAAGAGGACTAACTAGGCTATCACCTACTAAAAGAACTTTATCAACTCGATCATAGCAACTTGCTGAATCCTCAGTGTGTCCTGGAGTATGAAAAAATTCTACGCCCTCATTTTCAAAGAATAATTTATCATTAAAAGTTAAATTTGGGAAAACTAATTTTTCAGCAGCAACCTTATAATCCTCATACTTATTAAGAAGATCAAAAGTCTCTCGAAAAGCTTCTAAACTTAAGTTATGACTAATAATAGCCACTGAATCTATGACTCCATTTCCTGCTATATGATCGATATGACAATGAGTATTGAAAATAATAACTGGTTTTGTGAGAAGATTGTTTTCTTCAAGATATTTCTTGACATCTTCCATTTGACTTTCCAAAACAACCCCTGAATCAATAATGAAGAGATAATTAGGAGTATTAATACAGTATATTTGGACAGAGAATGGTTTACTTGGTAGGTTGAATAGTATCCCCCGAGAACCTATTTTTTTGACTTCCATGAGTTGTTTTATTCTTATACACTTATCATTTTTTTCCTCTTTTCCTCTTAATCACAACTTGTGACCTCATTATGTGAGCAAGTTATTTTTAAAGAAGCAGCTATGTCTGGTTAGGTGCAAAAAAATGGCTGAAAAAATAAAACGAGAAAAAACTGAAAATCAAAATGAACAGTATTATCAAAAAGTATCTAGAAAGGCTGAGAAAAAGAACTTCGCATACTGCTTTGGTCAAGTCTTTACTTACTAACCTTCCTAGAACTGTTTTTCCTTCTTATTTATCTTAAATTTCAAGATTTTGTTTCCAGATTCTTCATGAACAAATATGTTCCTACTCCTATTATAGCGTATCCTAATAGTATTAGAAAGTTAAAGATCGTGTGCACACCATTTCTTGATATCAGAAAAAAATCTCCTTTTATTATCTGCCCAATTAGTACCACAATTGCATAAAGAATAGCAGATGAGAACATTACAAGGAATGTATAGCTACTAAGTCCTGGTACCCTTTCATCCTTCATAAAGACAACAGTGTAAGGTAAAACTGCAAAAAACTCCATTAGAGGCGCTATTATCAAAAGAGTCATATGTATATCACCATGAGTAAAAGCAACTCCAATGAATATTCCTCCCTGAATCACACCCAGAACGGACCCAATAATACTCATTATTTTTGTGCTCTTCTTTTCCTGGAAGAATGTCCAAATTAT
>JAGLRO010000206.1 GCA_023136245.1 Candidatus Heimdallarchaeota archaeon | reverse complement strand
ATTGTAGGTTTTGCAATTGCAATTACAATTGGAGGATTTATTGATTTAGTCTTCTATGGAGATTTTCTTATTTCTCCAATCAACTGGTTAAAATTCAATATAATAGAGGGTAATTCTGCTGTTCTTTTTGGGGAAAAACCTTTTTCCTATTATTTCCTTTTTACTCTCAAGCAACCTATTGCTCTAATCAGTTTTCTTCTTACATTTGTGATTTTTATAACTTTAATTCTCCGTTCACTTGATAAGAACAACAAAAGTCAGAGAATCAATTTGAGTGATATAAAAATTTTAGGAGGATTATTGTTAGCTGAATTATTTATTCTGATCCTTTTTTCAATTCCAAAGCATAAGGAAGTAAGATTCATATACATAGGAGTAATATACTTTCATATAAGCTTAGCAATATCAGTTGTAATTCTATTTAGATACTTGATTCCTAAGATGAGCCTATTTACTGTAAATATATTATCGAAGAGAAAATCTTTTTTGGATTCTGATAAAGCAAAGAGAATTGGTTCAATTTTGTATATTATATTAATTGTAGCAAGTTTCTTATCAGGAATCTTGGTTCTAAACACTAATCTACTACAAACAGAGGAATTTTGGAATAATAATGGAATAGCTAGAGGATTAGCGTATATTGGAAATCAGGACGATGTTACTGGAATTCTCCTATTTGCACCTTGGTATAAAGCGAAGATGTATACATATCTGCACAGAAATATATCTATGGATGATTTTCTACTCAAAATCGATCCACTTGTACTTCCTGATTTAGTTATTTTATTGAACAAAACGGGATTAACACACAATTATGCCCTTATTCCTACAATACTCTTCGAAGAGATGTCTTTTCTTGATAATTTTCTAGCTCAAAGCAATTTTGTGTTTGATGTTGAGATAAGGAATGAAACTCGAATCTATGTCTATTCAAATTAAATATATTTAGAGAAAAACGATTCAAAATTCTATTCGGTATCCTGGTATGGTAGAACTTAAATATTATAGAATATTGAACCATCAAGATGGCAACAATAAAAATTATTTATGGAACTGAGTGGTGTGGAGATTGTACTAGATCCAAGAAATTCTTAGACGAAAATAAAATACCTTACAAATGGATTGATATTGATGAGAATAAAGAAGCAAGAAACCATACAAAGCAACTGAATGATGGTAAAGCCAAGGTTCCTACTATAATTTTTGAAGATGAATCAATCTTAGTTGAACCTACAAATAAAGAACTAGCAAAAAAATTAGGATTATGATAAAAGAACATTTTTTGTTGTATTTTCAGAATCTACTATTACAATTTTAATAAATTATTCTCTTCTCTTTACTAGTAATAGAATTATATGATTCCATGAAGTATAGCTATCAACTACTTCTGTACACTAATCTTCGGAGAATATAAAAAGAGAACAAAGTACATAGTATCAGAAGTTGTTTGAGATGAATGAGATTCAGCTGCTAAAATTAATCGTTGATCATAGGGAGACCAAGCTTATTAAACTGCTCCAAGAGAAAAAAGAAAAGTTTACATTTGAAATAAAACAACTAAAAGTAGGAGACATAATCGTATCTGAAGATGTTGCAATAGAAAGAAAGACAGGATCAGATTTTATCAGTTCAATAATTGATGGGAGATTATTTCCGCAATTACTCAAAATGTTGGATACTTATCCTAACACTATTTTAATACTGGAATCACTGAATGAGCTAGTTTTTGAAAATACTGGAATGAATCTCTCTTCAATTTATGGGGTGCTTGCATATGTCGCTTACAAAATGGGAGTTTCAATTATTCCAACCCGAGGTCTCGAGGATACATTGATAGTAATAGAAAGGATAGCATATAGAGAACAAATTGAGGATATTAAACCAGTTATGTCAAGAAGAGCTCCAAAAGGGATGACTATTGAAGATAGAAGAGCTTTTGCTTTAGAGGGATTAATTGATACGGGACCAAAAAAAGCTCAATCATTAATAGAGAAATTTGGAACTCCATTGAAAGTGTTTGAAGGAATAAAAAATACCGAAATAATCTATACGAAAACAGGTAATCCTAAAGGAATAGAAGGACCTCTGAAAGACCTTCCTGGTTTTGGATGGAAATATATACAAAAGAATAAAGAGCTATTAATCGGTGAAGAAAAATAAGCTGTCAGTAATTTTATCCGCTGGTTTCTCGAACTTC
>JAGLRO010000205.1 GCA_023136245.1 Candidatus Heimdallarchaeota archaeon | reverse complement strand
TACTTTTTCTCTTTTTTTCTTTTTATTTCAAAGCTTTATTTACTCTTAATCCTCTCAGAGTTAACCACGGACTAGATTCTCCTTTTTTCTCAAGTTTAATTTTCATATTAACGTTTAATCCACACATCCAAGTCTGTTTATCAGTACATTGAGCACCAACAACATCTAAGGTTTTATCAATGATTTTATGAGATTTAATGCCACTTAAGACTAGAGATTCTAAACCTTCGAAAATATCGCTATGATAAGTTTTGAAAGTAGAAAAATTTATCCATTTATAATTCGGGTTAGGTCTCTCTCTTGGATAGTCTGCTTTTGAAAGATCATGGGAAAGAAGATGATTCTGACAAACTTTAACACTTTCTCTATACTTCTGATTTCTCCAATTTTCTGGCCATTCATTAAAGAATAGAAGGTTTTTTACCAAACCCCATGCACAGCGGTAGTTTTTCTTTTTGTATTTACATAATCCTTCTTGACCATGAATATGTTCTAAATGTTCCAAACTTGCTTGTTTAACATCTTTTCTTGAATCAAAACCTAATTGAAGAAATGCTCTTAATGCAGTAGAATTGTGAGATTGCATAAAATCACCCCATACTGGATGATTATTATGAAACATTTTCTTTTCATGATCATATTGTGTTTCGAATGTATAGTTTAAAGCTTTAACAATCTCTGGAACAATCGATCCGTTTAGTCTCATCTGACCAAGAAGTACTAGTGTCCAAATTGTTGATTTCTGTAAAGGTCCAAAAACGCTATCTTTCTCAGGAGATTCCCAAGCTCCTGTATCCAATTGTTTAGACGTTAGACTAGCTAATTTTCTGTCTTCAAAAAGAGATGACTGAAGTTCGACAAATTCTGATTTTGAGAAATCCATATCCTCTATATCCCTCTGAAAAGCAAATTTAACATATGGATCTTTATGATTAAGTATGAAGTCTGTTGCTTTTTTTTCATCAAAATTAGGAATTTTATTCATCAATCTGAATAAGCTTTTTCGCTATATAAACAACTTCTCCACGATATATTCCAAACAACCATCTTTAAACTCTCTACCTCTTAAATTAATGTACAATCTCGTTTTTCTTCCTTTTTCTCAGTCTTGAGTTTACTATAAACATAAACACAATAATAAAAGGGATTCCAAACGAGATTTTTACTGATTCAGAGAAATTTTCTACAGCTGGAATTACATAGTTTTCAATCAAATAATCTGTATCATAAGTTCCTGGTTCAATATTTGAGGTAAAAGTAACCACTATATCATACTTTGGTATAACATAAATCATCTGTGAATAACGTCCTTTCGCACCATAAAAGCCAAGATTTGGTCGCAACCACCAGAGATATCCATAGCTCAAAGCACCATCTGCTGTTAAACTCCAAGAAGGTTTGGTTGAGTTCTCAATCCAATCACTAGAAATTATCTGCTTTCCATCCCATGTTCCATTGTTCAGATATAAGTAACCGAATCTAGCCATATCTCGAGCTGTCATGTAGATTCCAAATCCACCAAAATAGTATCCTTGTTTGTCTTGAGACCAAGTATAATTGCTAATTCCAATCGGGTCAAATAGATGTTCTTTGGCAAATTCTAGTGTAGAATTTCCAGTAGCTTCTTCAATTATCGCAGATAAAATATGAGTCCCACCAGTATCATAATTCCATACAGCTCCTGGATCTTGAATCATGGGTCGACTAAATGCATATTCTATTTGATTGTTAGAAGTAACCATGGGAAAATAATTAACTTCATCTGTCCATTCTAAACCTGTTGACATTGTGAGTAAGTTTTCAATTGTGATATTTGATTTGCGGGGATCAGGGTTATAGAATGTTATATTAGGGAAGAAATCTAATGCTTTTTGATTTGTACTTTCCAGATAACCTTTATCTAGAGCGATTCCAACAAGAGCTGAGATGAAGCTTTTAGTTACAGACCAAAGAACATGTTTGTATTCAGGAGAGCTACCAATAAAGTAGTCTTCATAGACAACAAAACCATGTCTAGCAATTAGTATAGAGTCAACAAAGATACTTTCCTCATCTAGATATTCCACCATGTTGGTTAGTATAGTACTATCTATTTGCTGTTCTTCTGGTGATGTATATTGCCATTCTTCGGTGGGCCAATATACTCGATTTAAACTGACAACAGCTTGATTTTCTATTAAAATTGAGCAAAATATGATAAGAATAACTAATGTAAATGCTGTTCTTTTATGAAAAAAATTCATTGTTTTAGACACCTTATCTATTTTTTAATGTTCTAAGACATTTATATATAATTGTAATTTAAAAATCGAAAAATAGAAAGCATCACTCCAGTTCCCTATGTTGCTGATTAATTTGATTTATTAATGGAAATGAAACGATTTGTTGTTTAATCAAAATTTATTCGATTTGTTTCCCACCACTTTATCCATTCAGCTTTGAGTTTTTTTCTTTCTTCTTCCCCTACCCCACCTATAAAACTCCAGTATGGGTCTCCTAGCATTCTTCTAAGAATAACAATCTGTCCAACATGTCCCATTATATGAAGTGAAATTCTTTGGATCATCTTAAGGAATATCTCTCTTGCATCTGAAGATGGTTTTTGATAATACTTTTCTTCAGATAATTCGTTGAGTTTTTTGAAGAATTTTTTTGAAATTTTCAAATAATTATCTATCAATTCTTTGAAAGAAAAAGGATAATCTTTAATCTCATTCTTTGAAGCACCAAAAGCATGGTAATTTCTGTGTTCATCAGTCAGTTTTCGTTCATCAAAAAAGATGGAAAGATACCAATCCATGTGCGAAACACAGTGACCAACAATCCAAGCAATATGATTTATCTCTTCGTGAACTTGCTTGGGAACTAGTTCAGGTTTCAATCCTTTAAGAGACATTAAGAAATTAATTTCTACAATTTCGAGTGTTGAAATAATAGCATATTTTGAATTAGGTAAACTTGAATCTTCAGTCATCATTAATAATACCACCAATAACACTTTTAAGAATCGGACATATAAAATTTTTATGTGCTTTTTCTTCAATCTTGATAATCTTCTGGTATCATCTCATATGGGTGTTTAAAAAGGAAATTACGAGCTATTAATGGGATTCTTATCAGATTATTCCCTATCATAGACCAACTCCTTTGTTTTATGAATTTCCTTACTATACGGATATATCTTATAGGATTCTTTAAAGGTGAATTGATTTGGTGCTCAGCTTTCATAGTTAAATCTAAGATTTCTTTCGAAGTGAATTCTGTGGTGCTAAAACTCTTATCATTATATGTATACATTTGCGTTGGTCTAATTTTTCCTTCTGAAACAGCTTCCTCCCATAACTTTGATCCAATTAGATATAGAAAAGGAAATGCTTGAGCAACGTCTGCTTTGGAATTTTTACTGAAATCTATTGTTTGTTGAATCTCTTGTTTAGTTTCATTTGGACCTCCTACAATAAATGTTCCTATAATAAAGATGTTATTCTTATTTGCATATTCAAAATTCTCTGTTATCTTTTGTTTCCATGCTTCTGGATCTAAGTTGGTTTTCTTATACATTTCAATAATTCTGGGAACGCTTGATTCTATTCCGATTTCTAATCCCCGACAATTAGCTTTTCTTAAAAGCTCAAAAGTTTCCTTATCTAGATTATCTGCCCTTGCAAGAGCCCAGAAAGGAATATCAAGATTTTCTTTGATTTTCATTCTGAGGATATTTTTGATATAGTTTGATTTCATTTGAAGACTATCATCAACAACAAAGAGATTCTTATATTTCAATTCATTCTGAATTATTGAGATTTCTTCAATTATTTTCTCAGGAGAGCGTCTTCTATGTGTCATTGTTAATTGACTACGGCTGCAAAAAGTACATTTTCTCCAAGAACATCCTCGAACCCATTTCATACTAGCAGAATCACCAACCCAGATTCCACAAAATTTATTGTATTTTATGTGTCTTACGAAACTTCGATCAGGAAA
>JAGLRO010000204.1 GCA_023136245.1 Candidatus Heimdallarchaeota archaeon | reverse complement strand
AAATATAAAAAAGAAAAAGTGATTATTCTAGATCCTGTACAACATCTTCAGGTAAGTGAACTTTAAATTCACAAATTATCCAACGACATTAAAATTGTTGATTTTCCTCAAGATTATGAATTACAAGAATTGAAATGCAATAAGAAAACTAGTCAGGCTAGATATGAATTAGATGTTAAAATCAATCCTGACGAAGTGCAAATGTTTCACCCCGTTAGTATAAAGAGATATTTTAAACCTCTCTTAATTAGGATGATTAGACCAATCGCAATCTTATTACTTAATATTAAAATAAATCACTGGACACTTCATTATGGCGACAAACTAGCCGCAACTATGCTTGTACATCTAGCAAAGAAAGAAGGTTCTCCAAACAGAATCGTTTTCTTGCTTGATCCTGACCACCAAGAGGTCCTATTCGAACCTATGTTATCTTACTGTTTGAATTTCCTGAAACAGAACATGGTGATTGAACAAAACGTAATTATTGAATTGCGAACTTCAGACGAAAAACAACTAGAATTTTGTAAGAAATACGACTTTGAGGAAATTGAAACCATGCATTTATTGGGTTTAAAATTTGACTAAATCTTCATATTTTTCGCCTTTTGTTCCTTTTTTTTATACCCAGAAAGAATCCCATTCGTTCATTAGTCAGACGAAAAATAAATATATGGAATCCAATATTTATGATTAATGTCAGATATAGTAACAGAAAAAAAGATTACTCCAAAGATTCCTCTCAACAAAAAAGAGAAAAAACTGTTAGATTTAGTTGATGATTATGAAGAAGAAATTTTCAAGCTTTTACAAGATTTAGTCAAAATAGAATCATTAAATCTATCAGAATTTCAGTATACAGAAAGAAATGAAGTTTTTGAGTTTTCAAAAAAGTATATGGATGATGCTGGTTTTAATGCTAACCTCTATAAAGCTCCTTTTCTAAGCAAGAAGAAAAATGAGTTCTACTACAATTTAATTGCTTTTTATGAAGGAGATTCTCCTGGAAAGACACTCCAATTTAATGGTCATTTAGATATTGTTCCTTATAATCCAGATAATTGGGATGAAGATACTCCCCCATTAGGAGGCGTTATCAAAGATGGTAAGCTCTATGGACGAGGTTCTTTTGATATGAAAGCAGGTGTTGCCAGTCAAATGGTAGCAATGAAAATACTGAAGGATTCAGGTGAAAAAATCAAGGGTAAGTTGCAAATGTGGTTTACTCCCGATGAAGAAACACATGGAGCTTATGGATCTGCTTTTATGACTCTAAACCATTTCGATGTCGTTAAAGCAGATGCTACTATTGTTTCTGAACCTACAATTAGGAAGCCTTTGCAAAGCCCTTCTATTGGCATAGCTGAAAAAGGACCTCAATGGTTTAAATTTACTTTTCATGGTGTTGCGGGTCATGGGAGTTGGCCAAAAGAAAAAAGTAGTGCTTTGAATAAAGCTGTTAGATTTATGGCAAAAGCAAAGAGAAAATTAAGTATTCCCAAGTATAAAGCTCCAATCACAAAGTGGCAATCAACCAAAATGCTATTATCGAGAGTCAATTTTGCTGATTTCAGGACGATTCAGTCATACACTGGTGAGAAGAGTCCTCTGGATAAGGATAAAAGAAATACAAGCAACTATTATAAAACTACTTTCAGTTTCAACGTTATTCAAGCAGGTCTGAAAACAAATGTGATCCCTGATACTTGTGAATTAGAAGCTGATTTTCGTGCAATGCCAGGATTGACAACTCAAGAACTATTTGATGCAATTGTAAAATATTGTTCAAAGTTGAAATACAGAATTGAATTACCGGAAGGATATTCGAATCTTCAACATTCAAATCCAAAATACACTGATGAACCAGTTGATATTGATTTATCAATTATTACAATTGGTGAAGGTTCTTCAACAAATCCTAATTCTGAATTTGGTAAATTGCTACAAAATGCCTTTGGAGCAGTATACAAAGTTAAACCAATTTTTACTTTCGCTACCGGATTTTCTGATGCTGGAAATATGCGAGAAGCAGGAATGAAAGATCTTTTTGTTCTAGGACCTGGTGGAAGAAACGCTCATACTGCAAATGAGTATGTTGATTTGGATACATTGAAGGATATTACTAAACTTTACCTCTTAATAGCTTATAGGTATCTTAAAGCGTAACTAATGGTATAGAACTGGTTTTTTTCCTTCCCTCTTTTTTCTTAGAATCATAACAAAACATGTTGTAAATAATACTGGAAATATGATATAAGGAATGAAAATGTTAGACTCTTCAGTGATTTTCCAGCTAGTATCATTCCCCAATGTGTAATATCTCTTCACAAAAGATTCGATTGTTCTCCCTGTTATTCTTAAGCTCTCTGAATCAATGTGACTTAAATCATCAGAATGCGTATGGTGATAAATCCAATCTCCCGCAATGAAATCGATTATTAAGTCTATAACTGGAATACCAATACTATTGAAAGATAAATGATCATCTGTTATTGACATGATTTTCGGATTGGTTGAGAAAGTTTGATTATATCCAAGTTCTCTCCCTTCTTTGAAGATGCTATTATGTAAGTCTTCGTTAGTTCTGGATTCTTTGACAAATTCAAGATTGGTTCCCCCCACCATATCCAAAAGTATGAAACATTCAAAGCTCTCTTTGGAAGGATTGTAAAATTCATTAATGTCTTCTACAAATACTTGAGAACCTTCTGCATACACCCAATCTTGCAATCCATATAGTCCTCTAGAATATCCTTGGTCCTCAGCGTCTATGAACAGAAACCAGATCTGACAACTTAGATTGTTTTTATAGGAGAATAATACTCTCGCAAGCTCCAGTAGAACTCCTACTCCTGATCCTCCATCGTTAGCTCCTGGTATTGGTTGACTTTGATTGTAGATATCTTTCTCAGCTACATTTCTTGAATCCCAATGAGCCCCAAAAATCACTATTTGTTCTTTTTCAGGATTAATTTTTCCAAGAATATTTTGACAGTTATAGCTCGGTTGACCATCTTTTTGAATTGAAAATTCATGTTTTTGTGCTACATCTGTGATGGTACTTATTTGATCATAAATCCATTCAGCGCCGTTATTATGAGCTGATGTTCCTGGAACACGAAAACCAAATTCTAATTGTGTTGAAATGTGATTATATGCATTTGATTCATTAAAATCTAATGTAAAGTCACTAATATGATCTGTTTGTGAAAAATCATTGTTATCGATTGAGTTAGTTTCAATACTCAAGAAGTTCAAGCTAATAAATAAGAATAGCATGATATTAGTGGAGAACTTCTTTTTCATTATAAATCAAGATATTCAATTTGATTATTAGTTTTTCCTAATTGGGGAGGTGTATTTTTTTACAATTCCTTAGAATACTAATTGTCTCCCTTAAATTCTTCTTTCATTCTTTCAACTAGCTCAGGATTTGTATAAACATCTATTGCAGTCATCGCGAGTGCTTTTGCTGCTACTAGCATCTTTTCTTGTCCATATTCAGAGATTGAAGCTTCTGTAAATTCCTTTGAGTGGCTTGCTATATCTTCTTCTGCTATTCCAACATAAGGGTGAATTGTTGGAACTTCATGACTTACATTCCCTATGTCACTGGATCCTAATCCCCCTCCAGGAGGTCGAGGTCTAATGGGTTCACCGATAATTTTTAGATTCTCTATAAAAGCTTCACCTAGAGTTTTATTCACTTTTCTCGATCTATATGTTAAACCAACTTCTTCGAAAGTCATCTTTGCTCCTGTACTGAGTGCTGCACCTTTTGCACAGTCTTCCACTTTCTTGAGAAGTTCCTTCTGATAATTATCATCCAATGCTCTCACATAGAATTCTGCTGCTGCAAAATCAGGAACAATATTCGGTTTAACTCCCCCATGAGTTACTATTCCATGTATTCTAGCATCATTTGGAATGTGTTGTCTAAGAGCATTTATTCCATTGAAAGTTTGAATAACTGCGTCTAGAGCATTAATTCCTTTTTCTGGTTGAGCAGATGCATGAGCAGATTTTCCGAAGAATTCGATTCTTACATGAGTAACTGCCAATCCTCCCCTACCTGTATAGGTGTGAATTGCGGTTGGATGAAACATCATTGCTGCATTAACGTCTTTGAATAATCCTGCATTTATCATATGAATTTTCCCTCCACCCCCTTCTTCAGCTGGAGTTCCCATAAAGATTAATTTACCAGGAAGCTCACTCTTCAATGAACCTAATGCAAGACTAGCCCCAAGAGCTGCACTAGCAATTAAATTATGACCACAAGCGTGATCAATCTCCGGAAGAGCATCGTATTCACCTAAAATAGCAACAGTTTGCCCTTCTTTTTGATCAGGATGGACTGCATATATAGCTGTTTCTAGTGCTGCAGCACCTAATTCTGTAATGAATCCTGCTTTCTGTAGCTCATCAGCTAATAGCCTGGATGCTTTAACTTCTTCAAAACCAAGTTCTGGATTCTCAAAGATAGTTCTACTAACTTCAAATAATAGTTCTTTTTTACTATCGATAAAGGAACAGACTTTTTCTTTTAACATTGCATTTCAGAAATAATTGTATTTTTGATATATATTATTTTATCCCTCTTTTAATGAGATTTATGATTTGATTCTATTTCTAAATAATTTTGAAACAACTAAAGAGAGTAAAGAGAATCCTCCTAGTACAAGACCACCTATTATTGTTGTGACAGTAAATTCTCTTAATATAATTGTTGTATCTACAGTAAAAATTACCTCTACTACCACATTATTACCTGCAGTATCATAAAAGATAACTGTAAGATTATGAGTCCCATCAGAAAGATCTGTAATAACTGAATTATTACTTATTCCCTCAATCAGCATAGTATCCAGATAAACAATATAAGATACATCCTCTGAAGCAATGAAGCAAAAAAGAACAGAAGATATGTTATAAGTGTAATCTGATAAAGGATCAATAATATTCACTATCGGAGCTGTGGTGTCAATCGTAAGGATAACACTTTCATGGAGTTCATTACCAGCGGTATCATTTCCATATGCATGAAGTGTGTA
>JAGLRO010000203.1 GCA_023136245.1 Candidatus Heimdallarchaeota archaeon | reverse complement strand
ATTATTACAAAAGCAGGTATAATATCTATGTCGAATTTTGCTGCTTGTTCTAGTGTTAAATTGGAAGTAGAATCAGTAATTATTTTGATACTCACAAAGAAGAATAAACAGTCTAAAATTAAAAATCTATTGCTTTTTAGAGAGAATATTCTGCGAAACATTTAGATAACCACAAATGATGTTCTTTTGTGAAGAAGAAATATGTTCACTGGCTGAAAGTTTCTGTAGTAGTTTTTGGCTGGAGTTTGACTCCTGTTATTGGAGATTACTTGATTGACAAGGATCATCAACTTTCAGCTTATCAATTATCATTCTTCAGATATCTAATAGCTGCAGTAGCTTTGTATGTCATATTAAGATTTCAAACCAACATCAAAAATACTGATATAATCAGTTCTTTGCGAAATAAATGGAAGGCATATATTCTCATATCTATTCCTTCAGCATTGATGCCTGTTCTTCTTTTTCTCGCAGTTCGAACAACTACTGGTTCATCAGCTTCATTCTTATTGAACTCAAACATCATACTAATTCCCATCATTGCATTTATTATAATAAGAGAGAAAATAAGAAAATCGTATATTGTCGCATTATCTATCTCACTAATTGGCTTATTCTTTGTAATCTTTGATGAGAATCTGTTGAATCTTGGTAATCTATCTCTTGGAGCAATTACAGGAAATTTGCTTGCTTTTGGTTCAGGATTTTGTTGGGCATTGTATACAGTATTTCTTAAAAAATTCTTTTCTGAAGATAATCCATTACTTGTTACTTTCCTCAGTCTACTGATGGGAAGTATTTATCTTGTTTTCTTTGCGTTTCTTGTACCTCCCACAGAAATGTCTATCAACTGGTTGGGAATTATTCTGATAATAGTTCTTGCTGTTATTTCAACAACTCTTGCTTACAGTTATTGGTTAGATATTCTCTCTTATCTCACAACTACACAAACAGGAATTATACAAGCTTTAGTACCATTGTTCTCTGTAATCTGGTCAGTATCTTTTCTTGGAGATAGAGTCTCTTATTTCTTTGGAATCGGAGCTGTATTGATTGTAACGAGTATAGTTATTGTTGAAAGAAGAAAATCTGTAGAAGAAAAGAAATCAGATTAATCTTGTTCGAGGGAAAACTTTTTTTTACTGTATGAGAATGTAGATATAGTGAACTAAAAATGAAGAAATTTCAAGAAGATATCTGTATAAGAAAAGATGATTTTTTAGTAGTTCAAACAAAAGAAGTAGAATTTAATAACCCAACAGTCTTTGTGACTTTCCCTAGTCCAGGAATAGTTGGTCCTATTATAGCTAGACAGATGATAGAATCCTTACAACTTGAAGAAATAGGGTTTTTCAAATCAAATATGCTTAGTCCAGTCACGATTTTTATTGATAACGTTTTGAAGCATCCATATCTTATTTATGCAAATAAGGAAGGAACCATGATTCTTATCACAATTGAATATCCAGTACCTCAAGAAGGCTATCTTGTTTTGGCTGAAGGTTTGTTAAATTGGATTGAAAAGCATGTAGATGCAAAAACTATTGTGTGTTTAGACGGAATCCCTGTGAAACTAAGACCTGAAAAACCAGTAGTAATAACAGCAGCAGAGAAAGAAGTTGTAGAAGAGTTAAAGCAATATGGCGCGGAATTATATGACCATGGGGTGGTTCTGGGATTGAGTGGAGCATTCATGAGTGAAGCACTTCTTCGAGAAATAGTTGGTATTGTTTTGATGACACCAGCTACATCAGAGCTTCCAGACCCTGAGGCAGCTGTTACCTTGATCAACGTTATCAACGATTATTATAGTGTTTCAATCGAAACAGCTCCTTTACTAGAACAAGCTACAAAGATCAAGGAACAACTTGCAATGGTTGCAGAGAAACAACAATCTATACAACAACCGCTTGTACCTCCACCTAGAAAATATAGAGAAGGTTTTACATAATCTTCACTTTTTTTACAAAATCTTTTAACATATTCAGGGTGAGTTATCAAAGAAACGAAGAAAGTTTCTCAAACAGCTTCTTGAGTAAAAAGAATTTTATAATGCAATCTGATAAAGTTAAAGAATTGCATTCAATTGTTCGACTTTGGTGAGTTTATGAAGATATTGAGAACTATTTACTTTGCTTTCAAATCTCTTTATCTGATACTTTTAGGTCGTAAAATTGATCATATAGATTATCAAGAAGAATATGATGAAGTAGCTCCAACCTATCACATTTGGTTAAATAAAATGCAAAAATATACTGATGAGATTTTAAAATTAGATCTTTTCAAGAAAGAAGAAAAATTTACTTTCTTAGATTTTGCTTGTGGAACAGGATATATCACTGAGCAGCTTTTAAGTTCTTTAACCAATCCTAACATCTCTGTTTTTTCTATTGATATTTCAGAAAAGATGATTAACAAGGCTCAAGAAAGAATTACTGATTCTAGATGTAATTTTCTAATTCAAGATGGATTGGATTTTTTGAAGAAAGAGGAATCAAATAAGTATGATGCAATTTTCTGTGGGTATGCTTTGCCTTATTTTGATCATAAAAAAGTTATATACCATTTCAATAGAATTTTGAAAGAAAATGGAACAATTCATTTGATTTTGAATTGTAAAGGGACACTCCAAGGCGTACATAAAATAGTCATGGAGACCATGAAAGAATTTCCATCCTATATTGAAAAGCTAATGGATATAGTTATTAAATTACCAAAAAACGAGAAAAATTTTGAATCTTGGTTTAGAAAATATAACTTTGAATCAATCTTTCTGAAAACTGTGAATGAAGTTGTATTCTTTTCTACTCCTGAGGGGTTGTATAATTGGTTGAAGGATACTGGAGCTATAGCTGGAACTGGAAAGATGTTCAGAGATAGTAAGGAAATCGATAATGCTGTAATTGAAAAAATAAAGAAGATTCTCTATAAAGATAATAAATTCGCTATTAATCATAAATTCATTCAAGGAATTTTCAGGAAATCATAAAAGTAGTTTAGCAAAAGATTATTATTATCTTTTGACATATAA
Organism: Candidatus Heimdallarchaeota archaeon; assembly: GCA_023136245.1. GTDB lineage: Archaea > Asgardarchaeota > Heimdallarchaeia > Heimdallarchaeales > Heimdallarchaeaceae > UBA460. Next base: position 421 of record JAGLRO010000203.1, on the reverse strand, counting down.
TTAGTGAAAAAGTTATTTTTCATAAGTGAAGAGAAGTAATGGAAGCACTAGGATGGTACTAAATAATTTCATCAGAATAATTGGAATGTTCATGAATAAAGAAATTCGTAAAATTTTCAAAGATGGCTATAATCTTGTGAAAGATGATCCCAACTTTTCTGTTTGGAATTCCCTGAAATCAAGAGTTATAATGTTCAAAGGAGAAAAAATTGTTAAACATGAAGGTAAGTATGTTATTTCTTCATTTACTCCCCCTTTACCTTCATTAGCTTTTCAACAACTAGCGAGAGCTACACCAGAGAAAGAGAACATCTACACTCAGCAGATGTTAGCAATACGCTCAGCTCCTATCTCATTTTTCCTAGCACTAACAAGTAAATGTAGTTACAACTGTATTCATTGCAGTGCTAAAGGAAGGAAA
>JAGLRO010000202.1 GCA_023136245.1 Candidatus Heimdallarchaeota archaeon | reverse complement strand
GAGGATCTAGAAGATATTGTTGCAGCTGTAGATGAAAGAAGCGTTACGATACTTTACACAAATGGACAAGGTTTCACTTATGAAAAAGCTCTATCATTAAAGGAAAAGGGACTGTTTGCAACTGGTATCAGTTTGGATTCATTTGATAAAGAATACTACAATGATTTCAGAAAGGATCCTGAGGCTTTTGATAATTCAGTTAATGCAATAAAGAATTCTAGAAAAGCAGGACTATATACAATGATGCAGACTGTTCTGAGAAAGGAGGATATTTCAAAAGAGTTTATTTTTGATTTATTCAAGCAAGCTAAAAAACTGGGTGTTCAAGAAATTAGAATCCTAGAACCCATAAAAAGTGGAATGCTCTTTGATGTAAATGGCGAATTAGAAAGAATCTTCTTCGATCAAGAAACTAGAGAAAAACTGATTAAACTTCAAAGGAAAATAAATAGAAGATTAAGGTTCCCTAAAATGACTTCTTTTGCAAATACAGAGAGCGCTGAGAAGTATGGATGCGGAGCAGGTACTCAGCACTCCTATATCACTCCTATAGGTGATTTGCTTCCTTGTGATTTTATTCCCTTATCATTTGGAAATGTACTTGAAACAGATGTCAAAGATTTATGGTTGGAGATGAATAAAATCATTGGAATCCCTAAAATTGGTTGTTTTGCTAATAGAATAAATGAGGAACTTAAGGAACATAAAGGGAAAATCTTTCCTCTAGAAAGAAGTATTTCTGAAGAAATTTGTCTAAATCACCAAAATAAAACTCTACCCAAATATTATCAAGTTTTACAAGGAAAAAAATGAAAAGTTGTGTTTGATTAACGTAAGATTTATTTTAGACTAAAAGTTACTTCATATGTTGCAGCTGGAAATTTATCAAATCATATCTAATGTCATTGGGGCAGTAGGAATTTTAGGAGCAATAGTTGCTTATCTTATTGCTAGGAAGAGAATCAAAGATAGTCAAAAATATGATGAAAAAGAGAAAATTAGTTTCAGAAGTAGATTAAATAGAAAACTACACACAAGAACTAATTTGGTCCTTTTTAGTGTTTATCTTACTATTATGTTCTTCACAATTATAGCATTACCTTTCATTGTTAATCCCAATAATCTAACTGAAGCTTGGATTTTAGTTGGATTGTTTGGACTCTTAGGACTTGGTACACCTTTTACTTTCATTATTTTCATAATAATTTTCAGAGACGAAGTTGTAGAATTAAAACAGTCATATCCTTCAGGAGAACCTCTAATCAGCTGGTTCAATTTTGGATTACTACTTCTTGCTATATGTCTACCGCTTGCATGTATAACATTGATGATAATCCTTCGTAAAGAGATTGTTGAAATGAAGATATTAAGAAAAGCATTCTTAAGTATCTTCTTTATATGTATTCTTACTGCCTGGATCTTTCTGTCTATATGGTCTTATCAGATATAAGTGAATCAAGGAGATAAAAATGAGAAACAAAATTTTCTCGAATATCGCTCATAGATATGATGATTTTGTAGGTACATTTGATTATGACAAAATTGCTACATATCTACCATTAATGAAAGATGAACTGATTCTTGATTTAGGTGGAGGAACTGGCAGAGTAAGCAAGGATCTCGCTAATAACACGAATGGATGTATAATCCTTGATTTATCTTATAAAATGCTTCTCCAAGCAAAAATGAAATCTCGTAGTATGTTTTTGATTCAAGGTCTAAGCCAGCATTTACCTTTCAGAAAAAAGTCACTTAAACAGATTTTTCTAAATGATTCTTTACACCACATTGCTGAACAAGAAAGAACATTACAAGATTGTTTCAATGTTTTAGATTCAAAAGGGAAGTTAATCATAAGAGAGTACGATAAAAAGAAATTCAGAACAAGAATACTCATATTATTTGAAAAGATTGTAAGGTTTGGAAGTAAATTTCTATCAGCAGATCAATTGAGTGAGATGTGCATAGAACAAGGATTTGAAGTTGAATATCATAGACCAACTAAATCGACATTCATTTTGATTGCTGAGAAATAGTTGCAATATATTCTGGATATATTTAATTACTTCAAAACTAAAATACTAGAAAGTGGTAGATATATTGAGCACTCAAGATAACAAAAACCAAGACCCACATCTAGATTCTTTATGTACATGGAAAGATGAATCCAATTGTGCAGGATGTGAAATATCAGGTGTTATTCAGTGTAGATGGAATAGGAAAAGAGTGCTTAATTTCTTCGGAATTTATCTCCTTTTCACACTCCCTTCTTGGTATGGATTAATACTGCTAAGATCATGGGGAGGTATTGGCGTATTTGCACTAACATATTTAGTATTTTCAGTAGTATATTTTATTTTCATAGAAATGCTTGTGTTATGTTCTCACTGCCCATATTATAATAAAAAAGGAAAATTCCTACAATGTCAATCAAGCAAACATGGTATGCCAAAGATATGGAAGTATAAACCTAGTCCTCTAAATAATGTAGAAAAAACCTTCACACTACTTGGTATGGTAATGTTTCTGATTTTTCCAACTATAGCAATTTCTTATGGATTAAGTGTTATGTGGATTCAAGGTTCCTTTGAACAATGGAGATTGATCATAATTTTAGTACTCGATATTATATCTGTTATTGCAGGAATAAATTTCGTTGTCATTCTGAAGAAGAAATATTGTTCCAAATGTGTTAATTTCTCATGTCCATTGAATACTGTTCCAAAAGAATTAGTAGATGAATATCTGAAAAAGAACCCAATAATGAGGAAAGCTTGGGAGAAAACAGGTTATCAACTATCTTAAACTAGTAAAAATAGCAAATAATACTCAAAAGACTTTAATTTGGATAGTTTTATCTTACTTTTAATGAAACAGAAAGTGTTTGTTACTAGAGATATACCCCTACAAGCATTGGATATTTTAAGAGAACATTTTGAAGTAACAGTTTTTCCAGAAAAACGACCAATTACAAAAAAAGAGATTATTAGAAATGCTAAAGGATTTGATGGATTACTCCCCCTTTTAACTGACGAAGTAGATGACAAGGTTATGGAAAAAACAGGGATTAAAGTAATTGCAAATTATGCAGTTGGAGTAGACAACATTGATGTCGCAGCAGCTACTGCACGTAAAATCCTAG
>JAGLRO010000201.1 GCA_023136245.1 Candidatus Heimdallarchaeota archaeon | reverse complement strand
TTTCCAGATTTAATTTTCTAGCTGTGTTTGTTATAAGTACAATCCTCTTTCCATTCAATCTTTGGATGGCGTGGAAGTTCCCAACAAATGAAAGTGAGGAAGAAAATTCGAATCAAAATGGTCTTTCAGAGATATGATTAATAATCTCATCTGACATTTCATCAGCTATCCAATCTAGATTGTATCTAATTTCCTCTTCATCTCGTTCTTTGAAGAACATATATCCAACTAACCAGAAATCACTCTCTTCTCCAGCTAATTGCTTTATATACCAACCTTCAATCATTTCAAATGTGTTAATGTTGTTATTTTCAAGTCTTCGTTTTTCTTCGGAGGATAAACCAGATTTAACTAAGATTCTGCTGTCCAATGAAAATGTTGTAAGTAACTCAGAAAAAAGTAGAACGCTAGTTTTCTCTTGTAAATCTTCATTTGAAGCGATAGGAAAAACTATTCCCTGATCAATATCTCCAACAAAAAAATCTGCTAAATATAGCTTTCTTTCTTCCTCAAGATTATTGAGTTTTGTCTGTATGCGTTCCAAAAAATCAGGGTGCAAACTCGTTGAAGGAAATATCTGTGTATATCCTGCAATTTCATTAACTCGATGCATAACACCGGTAGGAGGATTGAAAAACTCATAGGAAATATATTGTGAGAGTGTTTCAAAAAGTGCTTGACCTCTCATCTCTATATAATCGTTGTTTTCGAAAAGATCAGTGAAAAATACAAATCTTAATGGATTCATCTCTCCTAAGGGAGAATATAAGTAAATTTTGATATCTTCAAGAGAAGCATTGATCAAACCTCTATCACTTTGGGTACACTCAATAACGAAATTATTTAAAGCGCAAATCATCGGCCAGATTAATTCTTCACTCATTATTAAAGTATTATCGGTGTAAATAGTTCTACCTAAGCCTGTTTCAATGTTCATGAAAGAAATATTTTTTATCACATATATACCTTCAATCCCTACTCTCTTAAAATTATCTTTAGTATTAATTGACATATACAATAAGCTTATTAATTTCTCTTTTTACATTTAGAAAAAACACGATGATACCATGGAACTTGAATACTCAGCAGGGATTGTTATATACAATTCTGGACGATACTTGCTTCTAAATTATGGAAGAAGTAGAATAACAGAAAATCGATGGGGTTTAACAAAAGGTCGAATTGAAAAGAATGAAACGGTTTTTCAAGCAGCTTTACGAGAGGCTTATGAAGAAACAGGAATCAAAGACATATCAATTCTGGAAGAATTTCAACATAAAATAACTTATTATTTCAATAGAGGTAACAAAAGGATAAAAAAGACAGTGATTTATCTGATAGGAATATCAGCTGTAGAAGATGTTAAGATTTCAAAAGAACATATCGGATTTCAATGGGCGAGCTTTTCGGAAGCTTTAGATTTGTTAACTTTTGAAAACACTCGTAAAGTAATACGAGCTTCTGAGAGATATTTAAGAGAAAATGAACTAGCGAAAACTCCTAATGAGGTATAGTAAGTGGTATTAACTGAAAGAGATCTTGTTCCAACAAAACCTATAATCAAGAAACCCAAAACTTTCAATCCTTTAGGTGCTATTTTTGCAGGATTATTCATTGGTATAGGACATTTTTTGATAAATAACAGTTTCTTGACACAAGATGCTAACCCAGCTTTGGGAGGTTTAGGAATTTTCTTTTTGGTTTTATCCATTCCGATAATAATGCTTGTTATATCATTATCAACAAAACATACATTATTCATAACTAGAATTGAGACAACAAAATCAATTTCAAGTCAATCTGCACTTCAAATAATGAATTTCTATATTGGTTTTATGCCAATCTATGGTTTTACGGTTGCCTTCGGTTCAGCTGTACGAAATATTGATGATACTATAATAAGTACAGTAGAATTCTTGAGAATAGGCGTTGTTAGCGCAATAATAATAGTACTTGTTGCATCAGTATTAATACTCAACATGCAATTCTTTCAGAAGGAAAAGGTTAGCTTAGGAGACTTAAAGCAATTTCTTTTTCAGCCAAAGAAGATTATCTTTTCCATTTTATGTTTACTAATAACTCTTATCTCAACTATCATTTTTGTTTTTATTTGAGAAATTTCTAATGTATGATTTGAAAACCTTTACTAAGTAAATCATTTTTTTGTTCTTGAAACTCTTTTACTGCTTGATCAAAATCTACCTTATTTGAGACAGTTTCCACTCCTTTCAAACTGGATCCTTTGAATTTCCAGAGTTCAACACTATAAAAATATGCATCAGGTTCAGGTATATGGAGACCAGACCTATCATAAACATACCCACTCCTCTGACCAAAAGAGAGCATAATTACAAACCAGTAGTTTGGTCGTGGATCTTCATCTTCTGATTTCCTTTCTAAAGTAATCGTTTCCTCCATTGTACCACTTTTTGTATTAGCTGAAAGCTCAAGTTTTTTTAGATTCTTATAAATATCTGCTGGTAATTTTCTTGAAGACATGATGCAACATAATAATTTTTACATCATCTATTAAAAATTTAACGTATAAAATGATTAGTTTTTATAGTGAAAAACGCGGGATTGTTTAAAAAGAGTTTAAATAATACGCGTGATATCATAAACTATATACAGATTATTGAGTAAAAGTGAATTTGGAATGGCATCTTCACCTCCACCTTCTCCTCTTAAATGCTTCATTGTTGATTTGGATTTCTTTATTGAAGAAAAAAATAAAGAAGTTGAAGAACCAATTATCCGTATAAGAGGGAAAACCAAAAAGAATCAAACAATAATCATCCATGTAACAGGTTTTTATCCCTACTTTTATATCGAAGATTTACCGGATACAACAAATGCTCTCCAGAGTCTCTTGTATACTGAAAAGGAATTCGGAGACTGGATAAAGGACTCCTATCAAATCACAAAATACCGTTATTACCAGAATAAACCTGTCTTTCTTTATAGAATTTTAGGGAGAAATCCTTGGAGAATTCTCAAATACAGCAAAATGCTCAAAGATAAAGGAATACGAAGCTATGAAAATGATATTTCGTATACTTCTCGTTTTCTGATAGATACAGAAATCAGAGGACTTAACTGGATAAAAATATCTAAATATGAGGAAAAAGTCCCTACAGCACATGCAAAAGTATATGAAGTAAATTACAAGGACATAGAAAATTGTGACGATGAACCCTTTCAATATACTTTCTTAAGCATAGGAATTGTAATTAATTCCCTAACTGAGGAAGGCAGAAAAATACAGAATTTTTCAAGTGTTTTTAATGAGGGAAAACAACGGATAATTACTGCTTGTATAAGTTGGGGAAAAACGGAAGGTAAAACAAAATCGAAAAAATTCATTTTGAACGAAAATAATGATTTAGCTGAAAAAAATCTTTTAGAGAGTCTTATGAAGGAAATCCATGCAGTTTCACCTGAGGTTATTATCACTTTTAATGGAAATCGGATAATTTTACCATATATAATTACTAGAATGGAAAAATTAGGAATAGATCCAAATCTCCTTAGTCCCCTCAAAAAGGCAAAACTAAAACAACCTATCGGTTATCTTGGTTATAGAATCCCAGGATATATTTCATATGATTTGGTAAAAAGTACAAGATGGTTACGAACTAAAACAGGAAAAAAAGGATTAACAGATTTCACAGAAGAGTTACTTGGAATTGAAAGAAAGGGTGATTATTCGAGAATTAATGAATTGTGGTTTGAAGCAATCATAAAGAAAGAGGAAACTGCATTAAAAACGCTTGAAAAGCTTGTTTCACATGATTCGAAAATCATTCACTCTCTTTTCTTTGCTATGGGGATGGAAGAATGGTTAGCTGTGATGAAATTAATTGGTATAAGACCTTCTGAAGGGATTTATTCCACACCAAGACATTTAGGTGAATTTCAGCTCTATAGAATCCTTTGTCACAAGGATACGATTATTCCTTCAGAGCCTTCAAGAACTGAATTAGCAGAAAGAAAGAGTACTAGATCTTTAGCAATTGGAGGTTTTGTCCTTGTTCCTAAAGGTTCATTACACGAAGCTGTTTTAATAGCTGATTTTCGATCAATGTTTCCAAGTATAATGGTGGCATACAACATAGGAGGAGAGAGTTATGATGGATCTGTTGCTAAACCAACAGAGAAATTTCATTCAAAACCCGAAACATCACTTAGAATAATGTTAGGTAAATTTCTTAATGAGAGAAAAATCATAAAAAAACAAATTTACGAGGTTGAAACTTATCTTCGTTCTTTTACTGATGCAAAAACAAAAAAGAACTTAGAAAATGAGCTGAAAAAACTCCGAATTCAATCAAATGCTTTCAAAGTTGTAGCAAATTCATTATACGGAAGTCATAACTATGTTGGTAGCCGTTTCTATGATACAGAAATTTCAAATGCAATTACAAGTATTTCAAAGGAATACATCAAAAATGTTGACCAGTGGACTCAAGAATATTCTAAGAATAGGTGTCAGGTTATCTACGGTGATACTGATTCCTTATTCATTAAGTTGTCAGAAAGGAATCAAGTCTTTGAAATAGCTGAGAAAGTAAAAGAGGGACATGTTTTTTCTATTGAAGATATTCCTGAAGCGAAGAATCTATTGAACTTCTTTAAAACCAAACTTCCAAAAGAAATGGAACTTGAATTTGTTGATCTTGCTTTAAGAATAGTTTTTGCTCCTGAAACAAAAAAACGATATAGCTATGTTAGCGTTCCTTCAGGTGATCTGAAAATTGTTGGTTTTGAAGCAGTTAGAAGAGATACATCTCCCTTTGCTCGCGATGTACAAACAGCTGCTCTGAAATATGTATTAGAAGAGGGCGACATATTCAAAGCTAGACAAGCAGTAATAGATTTGTGTCTAGAGTTCCTCGATCTGAAGGATGAAACATTATTGGAAAAAACAACAATATTGGGACCAATTAGACGTAATCCGAAAAAGTACAAGTCGAAAACTCCTGCAATAGGTGCACTGGAGGATTATGCAAGAATGATGGGACTTAGAAGTGATATAATCTGGAAGGAATATGAAAGATTCCCTTTTATAATCATAAAAGGAAAATTCCCATTATATAAGAGATCAAAACATCCTTCATTAGTTGATATTGAACGAATAGATAGGGATCATTACATTCTTGAAGCTTTAAGAGATGTAAAAAGAATCGGAGTAAGAGTTGAGCTGAAGGATATTCGTACTTCAAGCCAAAAAACGCTAGATTTTGCACTCTCAAAAATAAAGAACACTAATAATTCAAAATAGTTTCGGAAAGCTATTTGAAAATTAACTATATCTTTATTCACTATCAGAGTTGTTATATTCACTCATTTCTTCAAATAATAGGGATAGGAGATCATCTACTGTTTTTTTATGTTCTGGATCTTCCACCATTTTCTTAATTGCATTCATTGTTGATAGATTCGAAAAAAGTAATATAAGACTCCATAATTTCTCATTAATTTCTAGGTCGTAATCTTCACGTAAAGAATTCATCGAATCATAAGTTATGTCAACCATTTCTTTCACAAATTTAGTTAGTATTTCTATCTTCATATCTGTTAAATCATGGAACACTTTGTTCGCCATTTTCTTGACAATACGTCCAACAGGTTTTATCTGAATAGGTATCCTAGATTCTAATTCAGCGGGTTCTAAATCTTCTAGTGGTCCCCAAAGAATAACATTGATTGCATCTGGTTGGTAATTTGATCGATAAAACTTGATTGTTTTATCCATATTTTTTATTTTCTTTTCTCTTACTACTCTTATGAGTTTTGAGGATTCCAAAATCTGAAGATGGTGATATACTGCTTGAGGTGTACTTCCTTTCATTCCATCTTTCTTTAATTTCTCAGCAATCTCTGAGAGATTTAACTCTTCTTTGGATAAATGCTGTAATATGGCAAGACGTTTACTTGATCCAAGAGCTTTGCTCATGTTAACTGTTTCTCCCTTCTTCAGCTTTATAACTTTCAAATCCTTCGCTACATCTTGTTTTGGATTTGATTTCGCACACATTTTTTCTGCAACTACTTAAGAATCGTTTCAAGTCTTTTTGTATCTTTTGGTTGTTTGTAATAATATTGCTATTTTCTCTCGTAATATGCTTTAGAAGGGATTTGGTTAGAAAACAACTTATGTAGTATTTCATCGACATATTTATAGTTGTAAAAGCAAAAATTGTCTCGTTTAAAATCAAGATGAGGTATTAAGTGATTCATTTGACTCTGTTTGAAGCAGACTATTATGAAAAACTGGAGGGAAAAAAAGTTCACTGCTTGCTATGTCCTAGAAGTTGTAACATTCAACCTGGAAACCTGGGAAATTGTAATGCACGGAAAAACAATGATGGAGTATTGTATGCTCTTGGTTACAATCGTTTCACTTCAGTTCATGACGACCCAATAGAAAAGAAACCTATCTATCACTATAAGCCAGGAACATATACAATGAGCTTTGGAACAGCAGGATGTAACTTACATTGTGATATGTG
>JAGLRO010000200.1 GCA_023136245.1 Candidatus Heimdallarchaeota archaeon | reverse complement strand
CACCCTGAAGATTTACAGGCAGTTCAAAATCAATATGATAAGTTTACCTCTGGAGAAATAGACACGAACAGTATCATTTACAGGATAAAAGATAAAGCAGGGAATTGGCGGGGAGTAGAAAACATCAGCCGAGCTGTAGAAAGAAATGAGAAAGGTGAGGTAACTTTAGTTGCAGGTGTTTGTTTTGATGTTACTGATAGGATGAAAATGGAGGAATCTTTAAGAGAAGAAAGAGATTTATCTCAACTTTATCTAGATGAAGCAGGAGCTATAATTGCTATTGTCAATGATAATGAAGAAGTTGAAATGATTAATAAAAAACTTACTTCAATCCTAGGTTATACTGAAAAGGATATTATTGGTAAGAATTGGTTTGATACAATATATGAGGAGAAATACAGAGACGAATTGAAATTCACTTTTCAACAAGTTATTGTAGGGATGCGTGAACCAACACCTTATTCAGAGATTACAATAAAAACGAAAACTAAAAAGGAAAAAATAATCGCGTGGAGAAATTCCGCTATCTACAATGAAGAGGGTAAAATTGTAAAAATTCTAGGTTTTGGTCAAGATATTACTGATAGAAAAAAAACAGAATATAAATTACAAGAGAGTGAAGAGAAATATAGAAGCTTCATAGAGAATTTTCATGGTATAGCTTTTAGAGGGACGTTTGATTTTCAAGCACTTTACTTTCATGGTGCTGTAGAAGAGATTACTGGTTACAATGAGGAAGATTTCACAAAAAAAGGTTTGAGATGGGATAAATTAATTCATCCTGAAGATATTACAATTCCACTTTCAATTAGAGATGAATTAGAATCAGTCGATGGATATAAATCTGTTATAGATTACAGAATTATTCGAAAAGATAACAAAATACGATGGATCAGACAATTTGTTCAGAATATAAGCAGCGATGGTGAAAAACCTGGTTTGGTTCAAGGAACATTGTTTGATGTAACAGATGAGAAAAAAGCAGAAGAAAGAGTTAAGCAATCTGAAAACCTATATAGAACAACTTTTGAAAGTACTGGAACAGCAAATCTAATTGTTAGAGAAGATAAATCAATCGCCTTAGTCAATTCGAAATTTGAAGAATTAACAGGTTATTCGAAAGAAGAAATCGTAGACAAGAGAAAATGGAGTGAATTACTACCTGAAGAGGAATGGAAGAAACTAGAAGAATTCCAGAACTTACATTTTAAAGATTCTAAACTAGCTCCAGATAACTATGAAATAAAATTATTCGATAAGTCTGGAACTAAGAAAAACATATACCTAACAGTTAAGCAAATACCAGGTTCAAGAGATTTCATCATAACAATGCATGATATTACGTCCATGAAAAAAATAGAAGAAGATCTCATAAATTCTGAAAATCTATACCGAACAATTTTCGAAACAAAAGGAACTGCTTATGCTATTGTACAACAAGATACAATTGTATCTTTGATGAATGAAAGACTAGAGGAGATTTTAGGATATACGAAAGAAGAAGTAGAAGGAAAGATGAGTTGGACTTTTATTGCTCATCCAGATGAACTAGAAAGATTAATTGAATATAGTGAGATTAGAGCTAAAAATCCATCAGCTGCACCATCATTTTATGAAACAAAAGTAATCACAAAAGACGATAGAGTACGTGATTGTCTTGTAAATATTGATATAATTCCTGGAACAAATGACATAGTTGTTGCACTGATGGATTTCACAGATTACAAGAAAATTCAGGAGGAATCTGAAGAAACAGCTAATCTTTACAAAATGCTGTTTGAATCAACAGGAACCTCTATTTTAATTTTTGACCAGAATGCTGATATTTCTCTGATGAACTCAGAGATGGAGAAATTGTCTGGATACACGAAAGAAGAAGTTGAGGGAAAAATGAAATGGGTTGAATTTATACCTGAACCTGAGCTATCAATGATGATTGAATATAACAAAAAAAGAATTGCAGACCCAACTTCAGTTCCACCACAATATGAAACTCGTTTTATTGATAAAAATGGTATAATGAAACATATTCTACTAAATGTCAATCTTATTCCATCAACTGATAACTTCATAGCCTCTTTGATGGATATTACTAAAAGTAAGCAAACTCTAGAAGAACTAGACAAACAAAGAGAAGAACTCAGTGATTTTGCTCAATATATGAGCCATGATATTCGTAATAGTTTGACAGCTATTGAAGGTTACATTGAAATTATCAAGGCAGAAAATGAAAATCCTCATTTGGAAAAAATACATAGGAGAACCAAGTACATAAGTGATTTACTAGAACACTCTATTCAATTAGCAGAAGCAGGTAAGACAATTGAGAAAAAAGGTACTGTTAAGCTAAATAGACTAATAGATACTGTAGCTGATGTCATCATCCCTAAGAACATACAATTTAGTAGAGATGACCTCATAGAAGTTAAAGGGGATCAAGATAGATTATCTCAAGTATTCAAGAATCTTTTCGAAAATGCAGTCATTCATGGCGAACCAGAAGAAATTTCTGTTCGACAAACAGAATCTGAGAATGAGATAGTAATTTCTGTTATTAACGATGGAAAATCAATTGAACACGATGTTATGGACAAAATCTTTGATAGAGGGTTTACAACCCTCAAAGAGGGGAGAGGTATTGGATTGACAATAGTTAAGAAACTAATAGAAGCACATGATTGGAGAATAAGATTATCAACAGAGAATAACAAAACTGTCTTTAAAATCATAATACCAATATAGAAGAAGAACAACTGATTATAGATAATAAATATTTGTGCATAATACTATTTGTTAATCCCTTATGCACTTAGAATAGGTGATATAATGTTCTGTAGCTTCTGTTCGTCTTCTACCATTAGATACATACTTTGTTCTGATCTTTCTCTTAATGCTTGATGGCATCCTTTTGTCTGTTTTACTTTTTTCAAAATTTCATCCAGTTTCTTTAGTGCCGTGTAAGAATCTCCTTCGAAAACGTAACAAAATAGCATGTTTTCCAAGTTTTTCATAGCAATAATATAATCTTCATACATGATACGATCTATTGAACTAGATGCTGAAAAGATTTCTTGACAAAAAGCATTGATTGCTGTGATAAATCCACCAATTAATTGCTCATCTATTTTCTTACCTGTTTTTTCATAAGTTTGTGAAAAAATAGTCATACCTGCTTGTGTGATAATCAATAGCATCACTGGTTTATCTATAATTACTTTTGGAACATCTAGTTGTCTCTGTGCTGTCATTTGTTTGATTAATTCTTCAACATCAGTTTCAGCTTCTTTTTGGTTTATTGAAGAATCTTTTGAATGACTCAGACGTTTCAGTAGTTTGTCATATTCAGCTGAGATGTGTTTTGCTAATTGTGTAAGCCCTTTTTCTTCTGCATTTTTCTGTGCTTGAATCAATAATTGTTGAGCTTGTTCTGTATCTCCTTCCAAAAAACTTAATTTTGCACTAAGAAGGTTGGTGCTTATAAGGAGTGAGAGAGAATTTTGTTTTTTAGCGATTTTTAAAAGGTGATCTATCACACTATGAATTTCCACTAATATTCTTGGATCTTGAGAACTTGTGTATTCGTAAAACAACAGTTCACAAAGATTAAGGTGGACTAGTTTCGGGAATAATGATTTGACAAAATCTTTTTTAGTCATTTTTTCAAGCATTTCTTGTGCTTTCATTTTATCGCTAGTTCTAGGACTTGCTTTAAGTATTAACGCTTTGATTAATGGTATTCCTTGTTCTAAAATGACGATCTTGTTTCTTTCTTGAATTCTTTCTAATTGCTTTAAATATTTTTCAGCTTCAACTATATTTCTAGTTTCTAGAGACAGTAAGCAAAGATAAATCAAACTATCAGCCATAAAGGCTTGGTTTCCAATTTCCTCTCTAATTTTCAAACTTTTTAATAAATAATGCAAGGCTCTTGTAGGGTCTCCTTTTTCTTGATTAATCAAACCTAACTTTATATTAGCTCCTGCAGAAAATTCTGTTTTTTTCTCATCTTCATCACGACCCGACATGCTTCTTTTGGTGTAATCCAATGCTAGATCTAATTCTCCTTTCAACTTGTAAATATCACCAAGATTGTTATACCCTATCGACATCATTAGTATGTGTTTCAGTTGTTCACTGTATTCTAGGGCTTTAAAAAAACTGTCCAAAGCTAAATCAAAATCACTATTAAGAATATGAATAGATCCTATATTACTCGTGCTTTTTGCTATGTGTTCTATATTTCCAAGTTTTTTAGCTACTGCTAAAGCTTTTTTGTAGAAAGATAAGGCTTGTTTGTTTTCGTATTTAAAATTATGGCAGTTACCCATATATAAAAACAGTTTCTCCTTTCCTTCAATTTTCCCAATCCGTTCCATAATTTCCAAACTTTTATGAAAATTCTCCATTGCTAGTTCAAAATTACCTATGATATTATAAACACTCCCAATTTTCAAAAGCACATCTGCGATACCTGCACTATCTCCGAGTTTTTTTCTGTATTCTAAACTTTTTTGAAAATTCTCTAGTGCTTCATCAATCTCACGTTTATCAAAAATTACCAAACCTTGAAGATAACTCAAAATTGCTTCCCCTTCTGTAAGAATAGTACTTTTTCTTGAGTCTATTTGAGATAGTATTTTCTTACCTTGTTCTATATAATAT
>JAGLRO010000020.1 GCA_023136245.1 Candidatus Heimdallarchaeota archaeon | reverse complement strand
AGGAGCAATCGTTTGTATTTTGCACTCCCTCTAATATCATCAATTGGACTAATTTCTGTATCTGCAATTCGAGCAGCTTCTTTGATAACTTCAGCTGAAATTTCTTTGTTCTCAAGAAAGTTACAGGCTTTTTCAAGATACATAGGAATTGGTCCAACTCCACCACCAGATAAATGAGGTTCTTTTATTTTATTATCTTCTAGCTTAAGTGATAAAGCACTATTTACACTAGCAATATCCATGTACATTCGTTTTGCAACTTTTTCGAAGGAGAGCATTTTTTTCTCCTTCCTAATCCTGAACCATTCTAATATTTCACCCTCCTTTAAATCTAGAATCTTGTATCCTTTGAAGAAGTCCTTGAGTTTGATAATTCTACTAGTTCCATTAAATTGTAAACTAATATCTGCATCTAAGGCAAGAAAATATATAGTTAGATCACCGATAGGAGAAGCATTCACAACATTCCCACCAATAGAAGCTAGTTGTCTTATAGGAAGAGTTGAAACCCTTGCCAAGTGCTTTGCGGTATCAAAGAGAGCATTCAATTCCTTTGATATACGGATAGACTCTATCTCAGCTGCTCCTCCTACATACACAAATTCATTATCAGACCAAATTCTGTCAAGTCCTAATTCAGATAAGAAAACAGGATTATCTACAGTCTGCCTATTAACAAATAAATCAGTTCCTCCCGCAACGTAAGTTCCTTTCTTTAGTTCTGATTTTACTTGTATTTTTTTCAGTTTTTCTGGTATTTCAAGAAAATAACTAGGTAAGTAATGTGCTTCAATAAGTGCTTGTATTCTTCCTTTTGAATCCTCCAAAGCAGATATTTTCTTGGAAGCGATTTCTGCTGAACGTAAAATTGAATTATATCCTGTACATCTGCAGATATTTCCTTCAATGGCAGTTATGATATCTGCATTTTTGAAATCTTCATTGATGAAATATGCCATCAAAGCTATAACAAAACCTGGAGTACAGTAACCACATTGTGATCCACCTTCATCAGCAATTGCTTGTTGTACAGGATTCAGCTCTTCTAGATTTATTCCCTCAACTGTTACAACGTGTTTCCCTTCAATTCTACCCAAAGGAAGTAAGCATGAGTTTATAGCTCTATACTTTACCCTATCTCTTTTAAGCTCTCCAATAAGAACCATACAAGCACCACAATCTCCCTCATGACATCCTTCTTTTACACCTTTGACTCCTAATTTTCTTATGAAATCGAGTGTATGCGTTCCAGGTGATTCACTGGTTTCCACAATAGTTCGGTTAAGTATGAATTTCATTCTTCAAACCTTTTTACAACTTCTTCAAATGATAATGATGTTTTATTTATAGTATCTTTAACTGCATTAACATCTTTAAGTCCACTTCCCGTAATAACGAGACAAACTGTATCTGATTGAGTAATTTTATCTTCGTAAATAAGTTTTTTCAGCCCTCCGTAAGGTACAACTCCAGCAGGTTCTGCGAAAATACCAGTTATTTTTCCTAGTTCAATAATCGCATCCAAAATTTCTTCATCAGTGAGAGTGATGAAATATCCATTACTTGCTTCAACATAATTACAAGCTTTTATGACATCTCTAGGTTTTCCAACAGAAATACTGTCAGCTATAGTTTTTCCTTCTATTGTCAGTGGAATGTAAGGTTTACCTTTGTCGAAGACCTCTTTAATTGCAGGGATTCCTTCTGCTTGAACACCAATTATTCTAGGAATCTTATCTGTTAATCCTATTTCTTTGAATTCCCAAAATCCTTTGTAAAGAGAGCTAATTACTGTTCCATCACCAACTCCAACAAGAACATAATCAGGTACAGTAAAATCGCTTTGAATAATTATTTCAAATGCTCCAGTTTTTTTTCCTTCTAGCAGATATGGATTGATTGCAGCATGTCTACAATACCATCCTTTTTTGAGTCCAAGCTCGAGAGATAGATCATAAACCTCATCATATGTTCCTTCAACCGCCATGACTTCTGCTCCTGAAATTTCAAGTTGAGCTCTTTTTCCATCTGGAATTGATGCTGGAACAAAAATGTACGTCTTCATCTCTGTGTGAGCGTTGAGCATTGCTAAAGATGATGCAGCATTACCAGTGGAAGCACAAAACATTGTGTCATTTCCTTCATCAAGAGCTCTATTGATTGCTATAGAACTTGCACGATCTTTATATGAACTGGAGGGATTAGAGCCATCATATTTGACGAGTACGTTTTTTATTCCAAGCAGGTCGAAGGAATACAAAGGAGTACCTCCAACATATTCATCAAATTTTCCTTTTGATTCTGCAGGTAGTAGAAAATCAAATTGATACATCGAAGCTTTCTTATCAAACTTTTTCTCTTTTACGATTGATTCTTCTTTGATTGAGTCATAGTCATAAATAACTTCCAGTGTACCCATTATCTTACCGCAATCTTCACAATAATAGAGACCTGGTTTTGGATCAAATTCTTTTTTGCAGGTTATACATCGTAAGAAGTGTTTTCTCATGTCAGTACTCCATATATTGCATCAACAGGACAACGTGATTGACAGAGTCCACAGCGTATACATTTTTCTTTATCAACGACTATCTTTTCATTGATTTTTTCTAAGGCTCCTGAAGGACATATTCTTACACAAATCATGCACAAAGTGCAATTTTCATTAATTGAGGGCGGATTATTTTCAATTTTTTCTACAGGTTTGAAAATAGTTTCATTCCTCAATTTTCTTATCTCCTCAATTGATGAAAAACCATATTCTTCAAGAGCTTTTGGAAGGTCTTTTATAATTTTATCATATAAGGTTCTTCCTTTGATAAGTGCAGAAGAGAGCATCTGCACAAGATCTGCTCCTGCAAGGATGAATTCTAAAATATCAGTAGCTTTACCAATACCTCCTACACCTATGATAGGAATATCAGGAAAAGCTTTTCGTATTTTATAGACTCTGTGGAGTGCAATAGGTTTAATTGCTGGACCACTCATCCATATTTCTTCAGCTAGAAGAACTGAACGATTCTTCAAATCAATCGCTGTACCAGGACCCAAGGAATTTATCGCAACGATACCTGTTGCACCAGCATCAAGTACTGTTTTTACAAAACCTAGATAATCATCAACATGTGGACTGAGTTTCATGAAAACAGGTTTATCAGTATTTTCTCGGATGCTTCTGACTATGCCAGCTAGTAAATCTTCTGAAACGTAATGAGTAGAAATTTCAAACATGTCAGCAAAAGGATCAAGTTTTGGAATTAGGTATCTGAAGTCATCTTCTTTGTAACCTGCACTAATTACTAGGGGTTTTTTCTTCTCTTTGTGAATTGTAGGAAGAATATCATTAATCCATACATCAGAATGCAATTCAGACCAAAGTTCACAGTTGTAGATGGCATTTGTAGTTCCAGCAATACATGGTTTTGGTACAATTGCTCCTTCAACTGAAATAGTCTTTGCAACATTATACCCACAAGTATTGTTATTGAAGAATTGCATATTTTCAAGTCCTTCTACAATTGGACCAGCAGCTGGTCCTAAGGGATTTTCAAAATCCAATCCAAGAAGTTTTACTGAAAGATTCATTTAAGCATCTCCTAATCTTTCCCATAAGGCTTTAGAAGCGATATGAGCGTTCTTATATAATGTTTCCTCATCAAAAATACTCTCGTAATTCTCTATGAGAGTTTTTCCTTTAACTATGACACAAGAAGGGTTGAAGTTATCAAATAAGCCAAAGAAAACGTGACTAAAAGCGTTGTTTTCATCCATATCTGTAGGATTGAGATAAGGAACAAGAACAAAATCAGCAACATATCCTTCTTTGATTTTACCAATTTTTATTCCCATTTGACGACCAAAGTATTCATATGACCCGTTTATGTACTTTAGTAATTCATCAAAACCAATACCTGCTGCATCATTAATTCCTGCTTTACCTGCAAAAAAGAAATACGTCCATTCTTTTGCAATGTTTGTTCCGAGTCCATCATTACCAATAAGTATCTGAATGTCGTTATCTCTGAAGATGTCAATGTTGAAAGAACCTACAGCATTGTTCATATTAGATGTTGGATTAAGAGCGATAACAGCTTTTTTATCACTAATTTTTTTTGCTTCTTCTTCATCAATGTGGACACAATGAGCAAGAATAGAATCCTTGTTCAAAAGTCCATACTTCAGATATCGATCAACAACTCTTATGTTGTATTTTTCTAGAGAATCATCTTCATCTTCGATACTTTCAGCAACATGAACATGGATAGGAGCACCCTTCAGAACCCTAGATACTTTGTCAAGAGTTTCTTCTGATAGACTCATGGATGCATGAAGTCCAAACATGCCTCTAGCGTCAGAATAATCATATTTTAGGCTAGCAAGATTTTCTTCAATGCATTCTGTAATATTAAAACGATCACTAGTCTCAAAACAGAATATTCCACGCATACCAAGCTTATCAACAATAGCTTTCTTCAACGCTTCGAGACTACCAATAATTTCTATTCCACTTGCGTGATGATCAATTAGTGAAGTTACACCATTTTTCAAAGATTCTAGTCCATAAACCATAGCACTATGAAAAGTAGTTGTATTATCTAGCTTGCTATCAAACTTCCACCAGAGTTGTTCTAGAATATCCCTAAAACTCTTGGGATTAAAAGGAATCGATGCACCTCTAACGAGTGTAGAATAAATGTGAGTGTGGGAATTTATAAAACCAGGGAGAAGAATCTTATTCTTTCCGTCAATAATCTCTTCATCAAAATCAGGAAAATTCTTCATTTCTCCAACTTCGATGATTTCTTTACCATAAATACAATACCCGTTTTCTATATAGGTCTGATAATCATATATTTTCACATTGATTATTGCTTTCATGATTTTACAATAACTTTCTTTCATATGAATTTTGTCTTTTTTAGAGATTGATGCGAAAATCCAGGTTTGGAAAAAAGTGTTAATGAACTGAAGCAAAGTAGAGTAAAAAAGGGAAAATGCTTTTATTTTTAACACTTATTGTTTGTAATTTGAAAAATCTCGTTTGTTCTAAACGAGATTAATAATTGAAAAAAGGTTAATAATATGAAAAATAAAAAAACGAAATTGTCTATCAGTTTAAGTGTTCTCTTTATTGGTTTCTTAATATGTTCTTCTTCCCTTAATACTCTTAGCACTAAAGCTCTATTAGAGGAAAAATATAATCACTACAACATAGATTCCTTTGATCGATTTACTTGGAAATGGAATACAACAGAGATTGTTTCCACTGAGAGTACAGGATTGTCTTATTCTCCTTCTCTTGCTACCGATTCTACAGGGACTGTTTATATAGCGTGGGGAGATGAAACTAATTATGCTGGAGCTGGAACAGATAGGGATATTTTCTTCAAACGCTGGGACTCTTCTTCCTCCTCCTGGACCACTACAGAAGTTGTTTCTACAGAGGCTGAGACTGCAGGTGGTTCTTTTGTTCCTTCTCTTGCTGTTGATTCTGTTGGTAATATTCATGTAGCGTGGGAAAGTGTTGATGTAGGAGGTACTCTGAGTGATCACAAAATCTCCTACAAGCGGTGGGATGCTTTTACACAATCTTGGACAACAACAGAATTAGTCTCAACCGAAAGTACAGACTTTTCTGGTTTTCCTTCTCTTGCTATCGATTCTGCTGGTAATGTTCATGTAGCTTGGGACGATCTTACTAATTATGCTGGTAATGGAACAGATCTGGATATTTTCTATAAACGTTGGAACTCTTCTTCTTCCACTTGGACGACAACAGAAGTCGTTTCCACCGAAAGTACCGAACATTCTAACAATCCATCTCTTGCAATAGATACAATAGGTAATGTGCATATTGCGTGGGACGATCTTACTAATTATGCTGGATCTGGAACAGACAGAGATATTTTCTACAGACGCTGGGACTCTCTTACATCTTCTTGGACCACGATAGAAGTCGTTTCCACTGAAAGTACAAGTGAATCTGCCTATCCATCTCTTGCTATCGATTCTGCTGGTAATATGCATATAGCTTGGTATGATTTTACTGATTATGCTGGATCTGGAACAGATAGGGATATTTTCTACAGACGTTGGGACTCTTCTTCCTCCTCCTGGACCGTGACAGAAGTCGTTTCCACCGAAAGTACAGGGATTTCTTGGAAACCTACTCTTGCAATCGATTCTGCTGGTAATACACATGTAGCTTGGGAGGATTGGACTGATTATACTGGAGCTGGAACAGATCCTGATATTTTCTACAAACGCTGGGACTCTTCTTCCTCCTCCTGGACCATGACAGAAGTCGTTTCCACTGAAAGTACAGGGATTTCTTACTATCCTTCTCTTGCTACTGATTCTGCTGGTAATGTGCAAATAGCGTGGGAAGATTGGACTGATTATGCTGGAGCTGGATTAGATCAGGATATTTTCTATAAAATTCTAACAGGTCCTCCTGCTGCTCCTGAACTAGCATTTATTGTCCCTAACCCAACTGAACTTACTAATGTCTATCTCGATTGGAATAATGTACTTGGTGTAACCACTTACTACGTTTATCGATCAACTTCTTACATCTGGTCAGTTGAAGGACTCATACCCATTACTACTGTTTCTTCTAGTGACTATATTGACACATTATCTTCTGAAGGGTTCTACTACTATGTTGTTGTTGCAGAAAACTTTGCAGGGAACAGCTCTATCTCTAATTGTCAATATGTCGAAGTGAAGT